>JAADHR010000056.1:0-46446 GCA_013151735.1 Calditrichota bacterium
ACAGCCACGTGACGATGCGATACGTGGGCACTTTGTTTCCGCCAGTCGATGATTTGAGAGGCCGCAATCGGAAGCGCCCGATACCCCATTTCCTGAATTTTGTTCGTAAGATGAAAGGCAATCCGGTCTAATTGGGCATTCGCCTGCTTATAATGCCATTTGTACAACAGGGTCGGATGATCATCCAGGCTGTCAAATACCGCTCTGGAAAGACGAATAGCAATGGACAGGGCATACGGCCAGTTTTGCCATTCGGTTGGGGAAAGATTAAAGATCTGCTTAAGGGAATCATCTACGCGGGCCACGCCGATTTTGGCAGCCCCCTCGCTCTCCACAAATCGCTTAATTTCTTCAAAATTCTTCTGTTTCATCCGGAATCCAGCTATTCTGACAACACCTTCTCTGTAAGAGAAAGTGCTACACCCGATAAAACCACTTCCGGACCCAATCGAGTAAAATCACCGGAAAGAACTTGCCTGTCCACATTAGCATACATCGAACAAGAGGCACCGCTTTCAATAATCAGCCCCGAAATCTTCTCGGGTGACTCCGAAACAAAGGTTACTTCACCCAATGATTCACTGACAACGTACGCCGTACAAAAATGTAATTGAAGATGGGAATCCTGTGTGTAAACGGAGATTAAATTCCCGTTTCGGGATCCAATGGGAATATTGGAATAAATCTCTACAGAAAGTTTCCGATTCTCTTCCGGATCAGCCACAATCATCCGCCAGGAATTTCCGGATTGATGGGCCGTTGTTTTCAGAACAGAAGCTATTTTTTGGATGTCAGAATCTTTAAATGAAAAATCCATCAGACTCTCCCGGTTTTTTTCGCCTTGTGCCGCGGGTACGACATTCTTTTCTCTTTAAAATATGCATGTTTTGGACGTAAATTTCAACACTTATTTTTGCAAATAAAAAACCCCGATTGAAAAATCGGGGTTGGTGCTAAATGTGTAGGTTCGTGATCAAGAATGATCGCCCCCCTTTATACTTTAACAACCCGAGACGCCTGAAGTCCTTTTTCGCCCTGTACGGCCTCAAATTCTACCTCATCACCTTCTGCCAGGGAACGATAGCCATCGCCCTCAATTGACGTGTAATGCACGAAGACATCTGGTCCATCTTCCTGTTCAATGAATCCATAACCTTTGTTTTCATTGAACCATTTTACTTTACCGTGAGTCATTAAAAAACCTCCTTAATAATACTAAAAACCGCCTGTGAAAAATCCAGTGAATTAAAAATTGATCTTCCACAAGACGTACGAAATAATACGTATTGAATGTAATGATTAGTTCAGTGATTGTCAAGAAAAATTTTAAAAATTTAATATTTTTTTATATTTTTTAGCCAATTAGATGAAATTTTTACTCCTTTCAGGCAATATCACGGGGCAATCCGGTAAAAAGGTTCCTAAGAAACGGCTTTTAAGAGAACCAGAAATAATCCGCTGCCAATGGGAACAGTAAGATTGTCATTCAGCGGAAAAACACCCCACTCAAGAACAGTTCCTGCCAGTGCTCCTGCCGCGGCCAGTGGTCCCGACCAATGAAGCATAATTCGGGCTATTAAAAATGCCGATAAAAAAAATGCCAAACTGCCTTCCAACGTTTTATTCGATCGAATCCGTATCCGGCCCACTCCTTTGCCCACCCAGGCCGCCAGGGCGTCAGATACAATAAGCATACTAATTGCAAATATGGCAATGTCTTTGGGATAAATCAGAATGGTAATCAGCGCACCAACAATCCAATACGTGGCTCCCGTAATGGATGCGTGTTCTTCAGGCCGAAGCAAAAAACCGAGATGACGATTAAAGAGTTTTTGGAAGGTTTGATTCCGAAATCGCAGAATTTCCACCACGACAGCCACCAGCAACGCTGCGGAAAGAAGAAAAACACTCCAAAATTCCGGAAAGTACCAATAGGCTACGGGAATGAGAAGCCCCGTAACGTGGATGGTTTTTCGCAGGGTTTCTCTCCAAAAGGATTTATTTTCCTGAAAATTCTGATCGGACGCCACGTCAGATCCTGCGTTCATGGACTCGTCCCCGGGCCAAAATCTCGCGCACCGCCCCGGGAATATCCTCTTTTTGAAAAATGGCTGATCCGGAAACCAGCACCGTTGCACCTGCTCGGGTTACCTGTTCTGCCGTCCGGGCATCAATTCCGCCGTCTATTTCCAACTCAACGGGCTGAGGCAGGGTCTCAAGCAGCCGTGCCGCCCGCTCTATTTTTGAAAGCATGGTCTCGATGAATGCCTGTCCGCCAAATCCGGGATTAACGGTCATAATGAGCAAAAGATCAATGTCGGGAAGAATTTCCTCAACCATCTCCAGCGGGGTGGCCGGATTTAACGCCACGCCAGCCTTCATTCCAAGATGTTTTATTCGCTGAATAGTTCGGTGCAGGTGTGTGCAGGCCTCCTGGTGAACGGTCAAAATATTCACACCTGCCTTCTTAAAATCTTCGAGATAGCGATCCGGATCCGTAATCATTAAGTGGGCATCAAAGGGGAGGGTTGTCTCCTTTCGAAGATTTCGGATGACCACCGGCCCGAATGAAATATTCGGGACAAAATGACCGTCCATCACATCCAGATGAATGAAATCGGCTCCGGCATTTTCCACCAGCCTGATTTGCTCGGCGAGATGAGCAAAATCCGCCGACAAAATCGACGGCGCGATTTTAATTTTCCGGGGATGCAGAATGGCCTCCTTCCGAATCAAATTCACTTACCACCAAATCAATGGCCTGCCCCATCTCAACTTCGGTTCCCGCCGGTACCGATTGGCGAATAACCGTGTCGGGCAGAAGCTCGTTATTGACTTCCTTCGAAACCACGCCCACTTTCAGGCCCGAATGCAGTAAAATGTAGGTTGCCTCTTTCAGGCTCTTGCCCACCAGATTGGGAACAATAAAGTGCTCCGGAATATCCCCGAGACTGACTGTAAAATCTACACTTTGCCCCACCTGAAGGGTATCGTTGGGTGCTACCGATTGACTCACCACAACGCCTTTTGGAAAATAGGTGGAAAATTCATAATTCTTCTTACCGACCTTCAAACCGAGTCTGCGGAGTTTCAATTCGGCATCCCGTTCAGATCCTCCGACAAGCTTCGGAACAGCCACGCGTCTTTCACCCTTGCTCACCGTCAGGTAAACACGTCGTCCTTTTTTGACAATCGATTCCGGAAAGGGATTTTGAAAGGTAACTGTTCCCTTGGGATATTTTGAGCTGTAGACTTCCTTATCCAATATTGCCTTAAAACCCTGCGTTTTTAACAGACTATCGGCTTTCGCAAAAGGCAGCCCAACAACCTGTGGCAAGACCACATCTTTACCGTGTTTGACATAAAGCGGCATGATGACCTGATCGCACGTAATCACAAAAACAATCAACCCGATAAAAGCAGCCGCTGACCAAAGAAATAGTTTTTTGATCATTGCTTTCTTCGATTTCTTTGCAATGTATGTTTCGTCTTCCACACGATCACCCTGTATTTAGGTTCAAATCACAATTCCGGCAAATTTAATCCAACACAATTGGTTACTTCACAGTCTCAGCCAGGAGCTGTATAGAAAGTTCTTTTTTTAGAAAAAATAAGTATTTGTCATTGCGAATCCGCCGCGGTTCCCGAGCCTGTCGAGGGACGCGGTGTGTCATCTGTTTCTTTCAAACGCACACTTGATTCGGATGAATCTAAATCCTTTTCAATCGCGCGACAAAGGATCCGTCGACCCCGTGGATATGGGGAAAGGTTTTGACCCATTTCCCGGAGTCCGTTACTTTTTCACCCACAAATGCGTCGGGAGGTTCCAGAACAAAATCTTTGTGATTTTCTAAAAATTTCTCAATCTGATGGTCATTTTCTTCGGGCTCAATCGTGCACGTGCTGTACACAAGGATGCCCCCTTTCTTGACCAACCTGGCAGCATTTTCCAGAAGACCCGACTGAAGGTCTGCCATTTCCCGAATATCCCGGGGTGTCCGCCGCCACTTAATCTCAGGCTTTTTGGCAATCACCCCCAGGCCCGAACAGGGCGCATCAACCAAAACACGATCCACAGGCTCTAAACTCAGTGTCAGGCCGTCTGCCACCAGGGATGTGATGCAATCCAAGCCCAGTCGTTTTGCGTTCTCCTCAACGACCTGCAGGCGGTGTGCGTACAAATCCACAGCAATGACCCGTCCCTGATTCCTCATCAATTCGGCAATGTGTGTGGTTTTTCCTCCGGGCGCTGAGCACATATCCAAAATAGTTTCCCCGGGCTGTGGATCCAATACGTGAGCCACAAGGCCGGCGCTTTCATCCTGAATGGAGAAATTACCCTCGTGATAAAAAGGGAATTTCTCGACCCAGCGGCTCTTGTGAACAAGCAAAAATTCCCGCAAGTAAAGGCCGAATTGGGGATGAAATCCTTCATCCTGCAAAATCTCAAAATAGTCTTCCGGGGTTATTTTCAACGTATTTACCCGCACAGACGTTGCGGGAGGACGATTCAGCGCTTCCAGAAGCGAGCGCGTAAACTCCACACCGTAGCGCTCCGTCCAACGGCGGACCATCCATTCCGGGAATGAAAACAGAACGGAAAGCGCCTGAACCGGATCTTCACGTTCATCCGGATAATCAATTTCGTCCACATTTCTCAGGACATTTCTGAGAACCCCGTTCACAAATCCCACCAACTTTTCCTGATGGCCCTGGCGGGTCAGTTTAATCGCTTCATTTACGATGGCATAATCAGGAATCTTGGTTAAGAACAATTTCTGGTACAGACTAATCTGCAGAATGGCATGAATGACATCCGGTAATTTGTCATATTGATTATGAACAAACTGCCGGAGAATCCAATCCAGGTACAAGTGCCAGCGTACCGTACCCTGTACCAATTCTGTTACAAACGGACGATCAATCGGCGGAACGCGGTTTTTTCGAAACTCCGAGTGAAGATACTTTGCAAGGAACGTTTTTCTTTTCCAGAACTGCACCAATGTCCAAACGGCCACCCAGCGACCTTTGGTTTGCTCACTGTCTTTTGAGTCTTGGGTAAACATTTATTTTGAGCTTTCACTTGATTCGCAAAGGCGATTGGCCTTATACCCGCAATTTAGGGTGGGCTTTTAGCAATGCGCAGCTGTTTCATACCCAGAACGGTTCCCGTTTGCAACGGATGTCCGCGCAAAAAATCGGCAGCCGGCAACCGTTTTTTCCCTGCCAATTGGAGCTCCAAAAGAGCCACCGCCCCTTTGCCCGCCGCTACAACAAGTCCGTTTTGCGCGCTGGTATCCACAACTTCTCCCGGAACAAAATGACCCGCTTCCACATCCGAAACAACCTTTGCCCGAAATATTTTTAGAAGCTTTCCTTCAAGATGGGTAAAGGCCCCGGGTGCCGGTGAAAGACCGCGAATCAGATTCACAATTTTTTCAGCCGGGAGACTCCAGTCAATTTCACAATCGTTTTTTTGGATTTTTGGCGCCCGGGTAGGAGTACCAACTTGCGGCCTCGGCTGCAATTTGCCTTTTTCCAGCAAATCCAGGGTACGAACAACTACCTGGGCTCCAAGGACCGACAACCGGTTGTGCAATTCCTCAGCCGTGTCGTCTGGCCGGATGGCTATTTTTTCCTGAAGAAGAATCGTCCCGGTGTCCACGTGTTCGTCAATAAAAAACGTTGTCACACCCGTTTCTGTTTCACCATTAATCAAAGCCCATTGGATCGGCGCAGCCCCCCGGTATTTCGGGAGCAGCGACGCGTGCAGATTAATGGTTCCGACCGGAGGAATTGTGAATACGTCCGGCGGCAAAATCCGAAAGGCCACCACCACAAAAACATCCGCTTTCCAATTTTGCAGCTGTTGCAAGAATTCGGGCTCTTTAAGGGATTCCGGCTGAAGAACCGGCAACCCCTCTTTCAGAGCAAACACTTTAACGGGCGGAGGCTCTACGCGAAGTCCTCGTCCTTTTGGTTTGTCTTCCCGGGTAACAACACCCACAACGTGATGTTTGCTTTTGAGAAGCGCCTGAAGCGTTGGGATTGCAAAATCAGGCGTTCCCATAAAAACAACTCGCACACATACCCTCGAATATTAGTGTATTCGCACCTTACGTAACCGCACCCTTTACGAGTGCGTGCGCAGGCGTAAAGCCTGCGGTTACCCATTTTAGCTTAACTTTTTGGCGACGGCTGCACGGGTAATTTCAATTTTCGTATTGTCCGAAATTTTCAAAATAATGGTATCATCGGCTTCCTTAAAACCCGAAATCGTTCCCACAATGCCGCCAATCGTGACCACCTTATCCCCCTTCTGCAGAGATTTCAGCATGGCCTGCACTTCCTTTTGTTTTTTCGATTGGGGCCGAATCATGAACAACCAGATCACGACAAAAATTAAAATAAAAGGCAACAAAGCCATCATCGTATTTCCCTGACTTTTCCCTGCCTGCAGTAGGATATTTAGTAGCACGTTTACTTCCTCCTCTTAATTGGTTTTTGATGTTGATTGACCTCGATTACGTGATAATTGGAATAGAATTCTTCGCGAAACTCTTTAAACTGTCCCCTGAGAATGGCCTTTCGGGCCCTGTGAACCAGGTCCAGATAAAAATGAATATTGTGGTATGTTGCCAACCGAAGCGCCAACACCTCTCCCACAGAAAACAAGTGCCGGATGTACGCCCTTGAAAAATTACGGCATGTGGCACAC
This sequence comes from Calditrichota bacterium, assembly GCA_013151735.1. NCBI lineage: Bacteria > Pseudomonadati > Calditrichota > Calditrichota bacterium. The sequence goes on from JAADHR010000056.1 coordinate 6,719, forward strand.
GAACACGTTTCATCAATCGGACGAAAATCGTCTTTGTACGTCGCATTCTTGATAACCAGCCGTCCTTCCCGGGTAAAAACCGTGCCATTCCGGGCATTTCGTGTGGGCATCACGCAGTCAAACATGTCGACACCTCGCGCAATCACTTCAACCAGATCCTCCGGTTTCCCCACACCCATTAAATAGCGGGGCTTGTTTTTGGGAATTTGTGCAGCCACAAATTCCGTAATTTCATATAATTCCGATTTAGGCTCTCCTACAGCAAGACCCCCAATAGCATATCCGTCAAAATCCAGGGCAAGCAGCTCTTCCAGATTCTCCTGCCGCAATTCCCGGTACGTACTGCCCTGATTAATGCCAAACTGAAATTGACGATATCCGTACAATGCCTGCGTTTTTTCAAACTGCTCTTTAGACCGTTTTGCCCATTCGACGGTTAATTCATGCGATTTTTTTGCATACTCGACTGTACACGGATAGGGCGTGCACTCGTCCAGCGCCATCATGATATCCGGACCAAGCTGTCTTTGAATATCCACAACACTTTCCGGAGTGAATAAATGTTTCGAGCCGTCCACATGCGATTGAAAGCGCACCCCTTCCGAACTCAGTTTGCGCAGGTCGGATAAACTGAACACCTGGTATCCCCCGCTATCCGTTAGAATGGCCTTTGGCCAGCTTATGAACGGGTGCAGCCCACCGGCTTTCCGAATTAAATCCCCCCCGGGGCGCAGATACAAATGGTACGTATTCCCCAGAATAATTTGGGCCTTATTTTCGAGAAGCTCCTGCGGCGATTGTGTTTTAACGGTTCCCTGGGTTCCGACAGGCATAAAAACAGGTGTTTCCACATCGCCGTGATCGGTATGCAGGACACCCGCCCGTGCGCCCGTTTTCGGATCTTCTGCAATTAATTCAAAAAAGGGTTTCAAAACTCCCCATTCCTTTTATTCCAACGCGGCTTCAAGAGCCTCTCGAATTGTTTTGATCTCAATTAAATCAATGCCTGGTTTCCGTGAAATGGCCTCCTGCGATTTTTTGGGAACAAGAATCTTTTCAAATCCCAGCCGTTCGGCCTCCAAAACCCGGCGGTCAATTTGCGAAACCGACCGGATGTCCCCTCCCAATCCGACTTCCCCAACCAGAACGGCTTTGGGATGAACCACCCGATTGCGAAAACCGGAGGCAATGGCAAGAGCCACGGCCAGGTCCGCAGCCGGTTCATCCAGACGCAATCCGCCTGCCACCTTCACAAAGACATCAAACGACCCGATTCGAAGTCCGGCTCGCTTTTCCAAAACCGCCAAAAGAAGCGACAATCTCCGATGATCGATTCCCGCTGCTGTTCTCTGGGGCATGCCAAAACCCGACTGAGACGTGAGAGCCTGAATTTCCACTAAAATAGGCCGGGTTCCCTCGATCGTGCAGGTTACCGCCAATCCGGACAGGTTTTCCCGGTCGGTTGACAAAAAGAGTTCGGAGGGATTGGACACATCCCGAAGCCCGTTTTCCCGAACCTCAAACACCCCCAATTCGTTGGTCGATCCAAACCGATTCTTGACGGTTCGAAGAATCCGATACTGGTACTGCCGGTCGCCTTCGAGATAGAGCAGCGCATCCACCATGTGTTCCAGCACCCGCGGCCCGGCAATGGCGCCTTCCTTTGTGACGTGCCCCACGAGGATAATGGGGATGCCTGTGGTTTTGGCCAATTGCATCAGACGAAGCGCACATTCCCGCACCTGACTCACACTGCCCGGGGCACTTTCAAATTCCGGATTGTAAATGGTCTGGATTGAATCGACCACCACTATTTCCGGCTGTAGTGACTCGATGGTCTCCAAAACAGCGGACAGATCAATCTCCGAGTACAAAAACAGATTGTCGCTTTTTAGTCCAAGCCGGTCAGCCCGCATGCGTGTTTGCTGAACGGACTCCTCTCCTGAAACGTAGAGAGTTTTCAGACCTGAATTTGCAAATTCAGCCATTCTCTGCAAGAGCAGTGTCGACTTTCCTATTCCCGGATCGCCGCTGAGCAGGATAATTGAACCGGGGACGATGCCGCCGCCAAGAGCCCGGTTGAATTCCTCGCTTCCCGATAAAAGTCGGGGCCTTTTTTCCAGAGAAATTTCCGACAGAAGAACCGGGCGGGATTGTTCAAATCCCCTGTATCTTTGAGAAACGGCAGGCCTTGTCTGTTTTTCCTCCACAAAGCTGTTCCAGGCCCCGCAAGCCGGACACCGCCCAAGCCACCGGGGGGAATCGTAACCGCACTCCTGGCACACAAAACGGGTCTTTTCTTTTTTCTTCTTTTGAGCAGCCATTTAGAACAGCTTCTCTTCTTCCTCGCGGCGCGTGTAAATAATTTCCCGATTAATCTTGATCGGCCCTTCCGCTTTTCCCTCAATAAATTGCCTGACAACGGGATCGTCCGTCTGCCGGAGCTCTTCCGGTGTACCGTCGAATAAAACCACCCCGCGCTGAATCATGGCTACCCGATCGGCAATTTTGTAAACACTTTTCATATCGTGCGTCACCACAATGGATGTGATCCCCAAATTCTTGTTGAACCCAATGACGACATTGTCAATCACATCCGACATAATGGGATCCAAACCGGTGGTCGGTTCGTCGTAAAGAACGATTTCGGGCTCCATCATAAGCGCACGCGCCAGCCCCACGCGCTTTTTCATTCCCCCGGAAAGCTCCGCGGGTTTTAGATTTTCTATTCCCGGAAGACCCACCATACTTAATTTTTCGCGAACCCGCTTTTGAATGACATCGTAAGAGAGGTCCGAATGTTCAATCAGCGGGAGCGCCATATTTTCTTCCACCGTCATGGAATCAAAAAGGGCCGCATTTTGAAAAAGCATTCCGAATTTACGCCGCATTTTGTAGATTTCTTCCTGATTCATGTGGGTGACTTCCTGTCCCTCTACAAAAATTTTCCCCGCATCCGGCTTTATAAGCCCCAGAATCAGTTTCAGCAGCACACTTTTCCCGCACCCGGACCGACCAATAATGACGGTAACCTTGCCCCGTTGAATGGAAAGATTGACATCCCGCAGAACGGGTTTGGAATCAAAGCTCTTTTTTAAATGTTCAATTTCGATCATCTGAAAATCACAAACACCGTTTATTAGAATAAAACCATCGCAATGATGTAATCGTTCATAAGAATCAGTGCCGAGGAAATGACAAATGCCTTAATGGTGGAGCGTCCCACCCCCTCGGCTCCGCCTGTGGTCTCAAATCCGATATAACAACCGGCAATGGCTGTGGTTGCTCCAAATACCAGAGCCTTCACCAAACCGCTTAACACATCATAAACAATAAAATATTCCTTTACCCCATTAAAAAAAACTTCCGTTGAAATGTGCAGCAACATATTACTGACCAAAAAGGCACCGATCAGGGCAATCAGATCAGAAAAAATGACCAGAATGGGCATCATCGTTGTGGACGCCAAAATCCGCGGCATGGCCAAAAAGCGAATGGGATCGATCGCAAGTGTTTCCAGCGCATCAATTTGCTCGGTCACCTTCATCGAGCCCAATTCGGCTGCAATGGAAGCACCCACCCGACCGGCCAAAACAAGTGCCGTCAGTACCGGCCCCAATTCAATAAAAATAGCCTTGGCGGTAGCCGGCCCCACGAAAGAGAGCGGCAGATATCCCTTAAACTGGTACGCGGCCTGCCATGCCGAAACGGCCCCCGTAAAAATGCCAACCGTAATAACCAGCGGTAAAGATCGCACGCCAATTTCATACATTTGCTCAAATACAAGGTGCCGGTCCTTAACCACATACGAAAGAGCCCGCATGGATTTGACGAAGAGAATAAAGGCCGTTCCGGATTCGGAAACAAATGTGAGTGATTTTTTACCGATAAAACGCAAGAAAAAATACAGTACGCGCATGAATGTGTCCGAAATGCTTTTCTCTTGATTTTTGTCCCAAAACATGCTATACTAAAATGAAATTATTTCAGCCGTCAAAAAACAGATCCAAACTTGTTTAATGGATTCCCGTTTCTTCCCTGTTTTTTTGGAAATATCGGGGAATAATATCTTAAAAACATAATACATATTCAATAAAAATACAACAAAAAAGCGAATGAAATCTTGAAAAATGTGTATTTAAATACGGGCGCCGCACTCTTTTGGGTGGTTCTGATGGTCATTCCTTTCTCGTGGGGATGTCAAATGCAGTCCAAGACTCCCAAACCACCGTTTTCTCTGGACTCCCTGGCAACCGTATACGCACAGGCCAAATTAAGCGAAACGGCCGCTGTCCCCGACAGTCTGAAACAGGAATCTTTGATCCTCCTGTTTAAAACCCACTCCATTACAAATGACTCCCTTCAAAAGATATTGGCCTATTTTCGGAAATCACCGGAGGCCTGGGTTCTTTTCTACCAGAAGGTTGAAACGCTTACGAAACGACAAAAAAAATCCCGCTGATTGAAACAATCGCGGGATTTCAGAGAATCTATTTTTGGGAGACTAAACGTAGGCATGCATACCGCCTACCACTAAATTTCCAAAGAAGGATGCCAGTGCCATTAAAAATCCAATAATGGACATCCAGGCGGCCTTGTTGCCGCGCCACCCTCTCTGGTAACGCGCATGCAGGTAAACCGTATAAAAGAGCCAGATGATCAGTGCACCGGTCTCTTTTGGATCCCAGCTCCAGAAATTTCCCCAGGCATTGTATGCCCAGATGGCCCCGGCAAAAAGCGCTCCCACCGTAAATAGAGGATAGCCGATACTAATGGCTTTGTAATTGATATCATCCAGAAGCTCCAGACTGGGAAGAGATTTGATGTTGGGATTGTCCCCCATTTTTTGTCGAAGCAAATACATGATACTGACACCAAAGGCCACAGCAAATGCCCCTTCTGCCAAAACCGCCATCGATACGTGAATCTCAAACCAGTAACTCTGCAAAGCGGGCATTAATTGCTGTGAAATTTCCTTGGGCATAATTGAAGCCGCCGCCATTAACATGACCGGAATCGGAGAAACAAATGAACCGATAATCGGCTTTCTGTACTTCCAGAGAAAAATCAAAAAAAGCAGCACCGCCATCCAGGCCATGGAAGACATGTATTCGTACATATTGGAAAAGGGAGAGTGCTTCGCCTGTACCCAACGAATGGTCAGGGCAATTGTATGAAAAATGAAGCCTGCAACCATTGCAGAAATAGCCGTCGTCGTAATGACTTTATTTTTGAATGCCAGATACAGCGTAAAGGACAAAAATCCCAAAAGATAAAGAATGAAAGAGATCCAAAAATACATCACATCGCCAGGCTGCTGCATAACGACTCCTTTAACTTTTTATGAAATATGTTTGATTTCTTTTACAATTTCATCCATTTCGCGCCGGAAATCCCGCCTGCCTTTTGCCGAAGCTCCACCGATGAGCAATTTGACCCTTCCATTTTTGGCCGATTCCAACAGTATCCAATAGCGTTTATGGTACATATAGAAGGATAGGATAATGCCCAGGGTCATCATGGCGATCCCGAATAGAATAAGGCCGGCTCCGGGATTTGTTGTCACTTCCAAACCGGTCATATAAGCCCCTCTGAATGAGACCAGGTGGGTTTTAAATTTCGCATTCGCCAACTTGTGCAAATCCGGAAAATAGAGAAAGAGCCATTCCTTGTACAGGAGTGAATCACCTTTAAAAACAGAAATTTCCACGGCCGGATTTCGCGGTTGGGCCGAGGCCGAATACACCTTATTATTCTCAAGGCGGAAATCAGCAACAAAATCCGTTGCCTCTATCGAATAGGGTGTGCCCTTCAGTTTCACTCGTTCTTTAAAGGGAATCGTCACTGTGGTATCCTCTTTTCCATCCAGCGAAACAATCTTTAGTTTCGCCGACTCAATGGCCCGGGCATTCAGAGAATAGGAACTCTGATAGAAATTAAATCCCTTGTACCGCAACGGTCGATTTACTTCAATCTTTTTGGTCAGAACATCCTTCCCGTTTTCAACAACCGTTAACGTGGCCAGGTAATCCTTGATCTGCCCCTTGGGATTGGTAATAATCTTAAAATCATCCACTCTGACCCAAAAATGCGAACCCGGTGCCTGAATGAAGTCTCCCTTTCCGCCCCATTTGTAAACGGAATATCCAAATTTGGACGTGATAACACCCCCAACCAAAAGAATCAGCAATCCCAAGTGAATCAGGATAAACCCAAACCGTGAAAATCCCCCCCGTGTGGCAAAAGCGGCCACGTGGCCATCTTCTTTCGATGTGTAGAATTTAAAAAATCGCTTTTTAAAAATCGAGCGAATATTGGAAAGAATCTTTTCCGAATCTCCTTTGAGCTCAAGATTGGTTTTCAGATTGACATTCCTGAAATCATCGGAAGTTTTCCGAAAACTTTTTGAGACCGCCTGATGAATGTAATATTTAAAACGGGAGAACGTGCAAATAACGATATTGGCAGCAAGAAGAACAAGAAAAAATTGGTAAATATAGGAGTGAAAGGGATTGAAAACACCAATGGCTTTCATGATATGGAACATCCCTTCGCCAAATCGTTTGGCGTAATAAACATCCCAATTCGGAAAGCGTGTGTTAAGGAGTTCCCCCAGAACCAGGGAAATAATCGATAAAACCCCCAAAATAATCAATAAGAAAATTGCTAATTTAAATGATCGAAAAAGGTCCCAAACCCCTGCCCAAATACTTCGCTCTTTTTTCTTTGTCATAAGTCAGTTAAACTCAGCCGTTTCTATTTTTAATTTATCAGAAGTTAGATCTACTCAGAATTTGAGATTGTTTAGCAAATCCACCGCCATAAATTGGGTAGATTTAATTTTCAATTAATATAATGATATTATCCTAAAATGACAACATTTTTTCGGGGATAAAAACAAAAATAATAACCATTTTCATAAAAATTAACACTTTAAAATCCAAAGGGGAGAGATGAAATCTCTCCCCTTGTTTGCCATTATTTTTTGATGCCGGCCGCTTCTTCCAGCATGTCCGTTGTGACAGATTTTGGACGTTCGATGGGGTATCCCAATGCCCGATCCCAGACAATGTTTGACAAAACGCCGATCGCACGTCCCACACCAAACAGAACGGTGTAGTAGTCGTATTCCTTCAATCCATAGTGCCATTGAATAACACCGGACTGTGCATCGACATTCGGCCACGGGTTTTTGGCTTTGCCCTGTTCTTTCAAGATCGGCGGAACCACCTTGTAAAGCATATCCACATATTTGAATATCGGATCGTCGGGCAGATGCTTGAGGCAGAATTCGCGCTGTGCCTGATAGCGTGGATCGGTTTTCCGCAAAACAGCATGACCAAAACCGGGAATCACCTGTCCCGAATTCAGGGTATCCCAGACGAATTTCTTCATTTCTTCTTCGGTGGGTTCTTTTCCACCCATTTTCTCCATAACACCCTGAATCCAGCGAAGAACCTCCTGGTTGGCCAGACCATGCAACGGACCCGCCAGACCATCCAACATTCCGGAAATAGCATAGTAGGGATCGGAAAGGGCGCTGGCAATCAGGTGGCCGGTATGCGCACTGACATTGCCGCTTTCATGGTCGCTGTGCAAGATAAAATACAAACGGGCCACATCATCATAAGGCTTGTCAATTCCCATCATGTGGGCAAAATTTCCTCCGAAATCCAGGGCGGGATCCGGGGGAATAATTGTGTCACCCCGGTATTTCATCCGATAGATATAGGCGGCAATTTGTGGCAGTTTGGCCAGCAAATTCAGCATATCTTCATAGGCCGGGTCCCAATAATCCATCTTGTTCATGCCTTCGGCGTAGCGTTTGGCAAAAACGGATTCCCGCTGCATGGCCAAAAGAGCCGCCGAAAACATCGTCATCGGGTGGGTGTCCCGCGGCATCGCCCGAAGAACGTCAAAAACATATTGAGGGACATGCTGGCGTTCTTTAAATTCGTCGGCAACCTCTTTTACCTCTTTTTCTGTCGGAATGTCGCCCGTTAAGAGAAGGTAAACATGTCCTTCCACGTAGGGCATCTCACCATTGGGTACCTTGGGCAGCTTTTCCAAAACTTCGGGAATCGTGTATCCGCGAAATCGAATTCCTTCCATGGGATCTAAATAGGAAATGTCCGTAACCAGGCATTTTACGCCCCGCATTCCGCCAATGGCCTGTCCGATGGTTACATCGCTCAGATGAACATCACCAAACTCTTTAACAAGCCGTGTAGTTCTTGGCCGATGCGCCTGGATCTTTTCAAACAACTTTTCCTTTAACGCACTCATTTTGACCTCCTTATTCTTTAATGTTAGGTAAACACTTATCCTTACCTTTAGTTGTGGCTCCAACAGAGCCTGTTACTTAATAGAAACCTACACCTTTTTTAATGCGCGAGATAAATCTTCAATAATATCTCCCACATCCTCCAACCCCACGGAGAGACGAACCATTCCTTCTGTAATGCCCACAGACGCCAGTTCTTCTGCGCTGTAGGTAGAATGGGTCATGGTGGCCGGATGTTCGATCAGCGAATCAACGTCTCCCAGGCTCACCGCAAGGGTCAGTAGTTTCACAGAATTCATCAGAGTTTCGCCGGCTTTTTTGCCGCCTTTTAATTCGAAAGTCACCATTCCCCCAAATCCATCCATCTGGCGGCAGGCTAATTCATGTTGTTCATGGGTACGCAGCCCCGGATACCACACGCGACTCACCTTCGGATGAAAACTCAAATACTGGGCCACCCGCATAGCATTCTCAGAGTGCCGCTCCATCCGCACCGGAAGCGTTTTGAGCCCCCGAAGCAAGAGCCAGGCATTGAACGGACTGATGGCCGCCCCAATATCCCGATTGATGACATTTCGTGCCCGATCAACAAAATCCTTCTTTCCCAAAATGACTCCCGCAATCGTATCTCCGTGGCCGCCGATATATTTGGTTGCACTGTGAACCACACAATCGGCGCCCAATTGCAGAGGTCGTTGATAATAGGGCGTAGCAAACGTGTTATCAACCATGAGGAATGCCTGGTGACGGTGTGCAAGAGCCGCAATTTTTGCAATATCAACTATCTGCAGTGTCGGATTTGAAGGGGTTTCTATATAAACCAGCTTTGCCCCTTGGCTCAGGTGCGTCTCAATCTCTTCCATACTCGATGGATCAATTGAGTGCACATGAATACCCAGAGCAGGCAGCGTCTCCTTAAAGAGAAGGTGAGTCCCTCCATATAATGTATTTCCGGCAATCATTTTGTCGCCTGCCTTTAGCACGGTTAAAATGGCCACGGTAATCGCCCCCATTCCCGAAGCCGTTGCAAGAGCCGCTTCGGCCCCTTCCAGAAAAGCAATTTCCCTTTCAAAAGCAGCCTGGGTGGGATTCCCCAAACGGGTGTACAGGTAGCCTTCCTTTCGACCTGCAAAAATATCGGCACCGTCCTGAGCACTCTTAAAGGCAAAGGTAGAACTCTGGTAAATTGGAAAGGACACGGCTCCGGTTTGGGGATCAACTCCCCCGGCCCCGTGCACACAAATGGTTGCAAAACTCATTTTTCGCAATTCGTTGGGGGTCATTCGGCCTCCTGTTTAAATAATTGCATTCAGATTTCAGGTTAGAACAGACAGCCTCTTGCTTAATTGAACCAATTTTTTCGTGTACATGTGCTGCGGATTTTCAATAAGTTCCCCTGTTTTTTGAATCTCGACGATCTTTCCATCATGAAGAACGCAACTTCGATCCGCTATTTCTCTCAAGATGGCCAGATCATGCGTGATAAACAGAATGGATAGTCCAAATGAGTCTCGAATGCCTGTTAGCAATTCGATAATTTCCCTTTGTACAGACGCATCCAGTGCGGAGGTCGGTTCATCTGCGATGAGCAGCTGCGGCTGCACAACCAAAAGCTCCGCCATGAGAAATCGCTGCTGTTGTCCCCCGGATAGTTGAAAGGGATATTTGTTTAAAAACGCTTCGTCATCCGACAAATACACCCGTTTAAGTGCGGAAGACACCATTTTGCGTTGAACCGCTTTTTGTCTGGAATGGAGACGTGCCAGGTCATAAATCTGGGTTCTCAATTTAAAAACAGGATTCAGGGAAGCCCCCGCATTTTGAGGCAGGTAGCTTATCCCTCTTCCCCAAACCGTTTCCATTTGTCGTTTTGATAACTGAAGCAAATCTCTCCCTTTGAACCGGATTTCTCCTTTTTCTGCATAAAGAGAATCTGGAAGAATCCCCAAAATGGATTTGGCCAGTGTAGTTTTGCCCACACTGGATTCACCCAGTACTCCGAAAATCTCACCGGCCGCCATATCGAAGGTTACATTATCTAAAATCGCACGTCCTTCCAAATCTTTAATGGTTAGCCCCTTTACTTGAAGGACAAGCTCAAATGGCGCAACCCTCTGGCTATTTTCTTCCGTCTGTTCCACGTTTCCATTCCCATCTGTAAAGATAGTAGTACGTACTTAATGGATGAAAATCCGGCTTTTTCAAACAATCCCGATAGGCAATCACCCGATCCGGAACATAAAGAAATAATACCGGCTGATCGCGGTAAATGACGGATTGGAGCCTCCACCAAAGTCCTTTTTCTTTTTCCGGATCGGAAATCTGTTCTACTGAATCAATTAACGCATCGACCTTTGGGTTTTTATAAAAGAATCGATTAAACCCATTCCAGATGGATTCCGAGTGCCAAAAGGATCTCAGTTCCAATTTACTGGAAACCCTCCAGGCCGACAACACGGCATCGTAGCTGCCTTCCCGAAAGCGATCGAGAAAAACAGACCAATCGTAAAACTGAATTTGGGCATCGACCCCGATTTTCTTAAACTGAGCCTGAAGAAGAACCGCCAAATCCCGACGCACCGGATTGCCGTAGTTGGTCATTAATTCAAATCGAAAGGGTTTCCCATTTTTTTCAAGCCAGCCATCCCCGTTCGAATCTTTCCAGCCCTCGGCATTCAAAAGGTGAAGGGCCTTCTGTGGGTCGTAAGGAAATGGCCGAATGGTATCGCAAAAGGCCCAGTTCTGGGGTAAAATTGGGCTGTTAAGGGGAATGGCATAATGACCAAAAACATTTCGCACAACCATGGGCCGGTTAATGGCCATAACCAAAGCGCGGCGAACGCGCGTCTTTCGAAACAGGGAATTCCGCTCGTTCCAGCCCAAAAAACCAAATGCCATATCCGGAAAACTGGCCACATGAATGGCCGGCCGTTTCTGAAGCCTTCCCACCTGGCGCACACTCACCCCCTCCAGGATATCAATTTCGCCATTTTGGATCTGTGACAATCGAATGGATTCATCAGCCACAATTTTAAACACCACCTTTTTGATTTTTGGAAATCCCTTTCGAAAATACAGCGGATTTGCCTCCAATTCAATGGCCTGCTGCCGCACCCAACGTTTAACCCGATATGGTCCATTCGTAACGGGATTCTGATTAAACGGGGTCGTTTTCCATTCACTCGGCGATAGGTTTTCCAGAACATGTTTGGGAAGAATAAGCCCCTCGTTCGCATCGGTTAATTGGTAAGGATAACTCCTTGAATAATAAAATATGACCGTGCTGTCATTGCGGGCCACCACGCTGTCAATTAAGCTCTTCTCCGATTGAAATATCCAGCCCAGTTCCGGGCATTTCTGTTTTTGAAACGTAAACACCACATCTTCAGCCGTCACCGGATAACCGTCACTCCAGAAAACATCCGACCGAAGCGTAAAGGTCACCTTTTTGTGGTCGGGGCTGAATGTCCACCGTCGGGCCAATTCCGGGGAAAAGGCATTGAGTTTCGGTTTTTCCTGAAGCAATCGAAGAAAAAGTTGTTCTTGAATATCCTGATCGATTGAGCTCGTGCTCAGCATGGGATTTAATGTGCGCGCATCTGCGGGAAGTCCGATGATGAGCCCATTGTGCTTTTCTTTTGTTGCACATCCAAAAAGAAATATGCCAAAGAACAAGACAAATAGCAAAAACGCTACAAATTTCCGATATTGAATTTTCTTAAAAAACAACATATTTCAGATAAAGATAAATTAAGGGGGAAATTAAAAACAACACATCAAAACGATCGAAAATGCCCCCGTGGCCGGGAATCAGATTGGAGGAATCCTTTACTCCCGCATCCCGTTTAAACATGGACTCCGTCAAATCGCTGTATTGGCCAAATATTCCGCAAATTGCTCCCACCCCCAGTGCCTCCACAATGGACAAGTGGGTTGGGAAAAAATGTGCGGCTAAAACCGGAATCAACAGCATCCCCAAAAAACCGCCAACCGCCCCTTCGATGGTCTTGTGGGGGCTGATTTTGGGCGCCAGTTTATGCCTGCCAACGGCATTTCCAACAAAATAGGCCACAGAATCTCCAAACCACACGGTCAGGAAAATCATTAAAATCCAGATTCCACCCGTATTGTAAGGAATGGCCAGATGAACAGGCAGTTCACGAATAGCTATAAAAAAACTTAAAAGTACAGCCAAATAGCCAATGCCCAAAACTGTAATCGATACATTGTAGTATTTGGATCCCCTGTTGCGGTAGAGCTCCAGCAGACTGACCACAATTACCGCAAGCGCCATCAGATAAAGCGTGTACGCATGATCAAAAAAATAAAAATCCCAGGTTATGAGTAATGCAAATAAATAGCCCGGGACAGGATTTGGAAAATCGCCTTTGCGCTCCGCCATTTCGTAAAACTCTTTCAGAGCAAAAAGCAATACAAAATCCAGAAAAATCAAAAAGGGCAGTTTTCCCCAATACGCCAGTGCCAAAATAACCGGACCACCGATTGCGGCAACGATTACGCGATACTTTAGTTGACCCAGTCCCAAAATAGGTTTCCTTTCATATTAGACCCGTTATCCGAACAATACCGCTCTTTCCTGAATTTCAAGCCTTCCGATCAGGTCCTTCACCGCTTCAATTCCTTGATCTTCACACAGGGTTTGAAGATCGTTTACAATTGTCTCGCTCACAGCCGGATCAATGAAATTGGCCGTTCCAATTTGAACGGCATGCGCACCTACCAGAAGAAATTCCAAAACATCCTCCGCGGAAAAGATTCCGCCAACTCCAATAATCGGCACGGTTACGCGCCGGGCAACCTCGAAAACCTTTGCCAGTGCAATGGATTTTAATGCCGGTCCTGAAAATCCCCCCGTAATCTTGCCCAGAATCGGTTTTCTTGTTTTCACATCAACAGCCATGCCAACCACTGTATTAATAGCCGATAAGATGTCGGCACCCCCATCGACGGCAGCCTGTGCCAGATCTCCAATGGAGGTCACATTGGGTGTCAGTTTAACGATTAACGGCCGCTTTGTGTGAAGGCGAATGTGCTGTGTCATGCGGAATACTTCCGCCGGATTTTTTCCGAACGTCAGTCCCCCCTCTTTTACATTCGGACATGACAGGTTGATCTCGTACGCATCAATGCCTTCTTCCTGATCCAGACGCGCAACCACGGCTGCATAATCTTCAACGGAATTTCCGGCAATATTTACAATGACCCGTGTTCGGGTTTTCCTGAGAAAGGGGAGTTTGTCTTTGACAAAGGCCTCCACTCCCACATTGGCCAATCCGATAGAATTAAGCATGCCACCCGGAACTTCCGTTACCCGAAGCGGGGGATTTCCTGCCCTCGGTTCCTTCGTAATGGATTTTGTAACCACTCCCCCCAGACGGGACAGATTCACAAAATCAGCGTATTCCTCCGCATAACCAAACGTACCCGAAGCCGTTAGGACGGGATTTTTCAGTTTCAATCCTGCCAGTGTAATCGACAGATCGACCATTACAAGAGCACCTCTCGATTTCTGAAAACGGGGCCGTCCCTGCAAACAAGCCTGTAATCCTCACCATCAAATGCCGGTACGGCGCAGCCCATGCAGGCCCCAATTCCGCACGCCATCCGCGTTTCAAGTGAAAATTGTCCGGTAAGATGATAAAAATCTACAATATTGCAAATTTCTTTGAGCATGGGCTCGGGGCCGCAGGCAAAAAGCTCGGTTCCGGATTGAACATTCCGATCTTTAATGAAGTCTTTAACCGCCTCCGTGACAAACCCCTTTCTGCCAAAACTTCCATCGTCCGTGGTTACCACAGGTGCAATATTCAATGCGGCCAGGTCCTCAAGGCAGCAAACATCGGCTTTGCTTTGAAACCCCTGAAAAAAATAAATCTCTTTGGGAAATAGTGATAATTCCCGCGCCAAGAACACCAGGGGCGCAAGTCCCACTCCGCCCCCTGCGAGAATAGCCGTTTCAACCGTTTCAATATCAAATCCTCTTCCCAGGGGCCCCAGCATATCAATCTGATCTCCCACCCTGAGCCGGCTCAGTAATTCTGTCCCCCGTCCCACCTGTTTGATTACCAATTCAATCCAGCCCTCTTCCGGATCGGCCAGATAGATGCTGAAAGGACGCCGTAGTAGGGGATCGTACGTTTGGCCCGGCCGTACATTAACAAATTGCCCCGGAGAGGCCTTCTCGGCAATGTCGTCAGCCAAAATTCGGATTTTGAAATAAGCTTCATTCAGCCAGGTTTGTTCAACAACCGGATATTGTCCGATAACAGGTTTGGGCGGTTTCAGAACCGGATCAGTTTTCATCTAAGGTTTTTCCTGTGCCGAATCAGGTTGTACGGTTTTTGTCTGTTTACCTACGGATTTTTTCCCGGTCGTTTTTTTGCCGGTTTTAATAAAAGAGTCCAGATTATTAATGGACGGTCTGTTTTCGGGGCCTTGTCCCAATGATGTATCAGGAGGCGTTTTCTTTTGAGAAGAATCAATCCTTGCAGAAACAGAAGATAACTCCTTTTTTGACTGATTCTTCTTTGTCGTGTCCAAGAGGGCTTTTTCAGCCGCCTGTATGGCTTTCAATTTTTTCTCGGCAACCACAGCAAACGGTGTTTTGGGAAAATTCTCTTTGAGTGTTTCATAGGCCTTCAACGCCTGATCTTTTGAAACGAGTTCGTTTTCATAAATCCAGGCTATTGCATATTGAGCTTTGGGAGCAAACACGGAATTCGGAAATTTCTGAATAACCTCTTGATATTTCCGGATGGCTTCTTTTGGCCGTTTCTGATCAAAGTTCAGTTTTTCCGCCTGTAAAAACAAGGCTTCTGCTTCCAGGTTTTGATCCTCAATCGGAGGCAGTCCCAAAATTTTGCGGGCCTCAACCGCATAGTCCGTTTTGGGATAATTTCTGACAATCTCCCGGTAGAGAGAATCCGACCGGGTCGTATCCTTTCGATCCTGCCGATAAATGTAAGCCATTGAAAAGAGGGCTTTGGGCACCCCGGGATCGTCCGGAAAATTGACTATCAAATTATTATATTCTTTCAGGGCTGAATCCGTCATTGAAAATTGAAAGTAATACAATTCGGCCAACTGAAAATCTTTTTGAACAAGCATTTTCTTTATTTCTTCAGGATCTTTTGGAATCTTAATGGAGCGTTCCATCGCTTTCAATTTTGCCTTTCTAACGGAATCCTCGCGTGCTTTTTTCTCCCGCAATTGTTGGGTAAAGAGACTGTCTTCATAGGATCCGCGTTCAATTCCTTTTAAAGCTCGAAGAGAATCTGCTTTAATCGAATCCCTTCGGGCCCGTATTCGAAGAGAATCCAGGCGTACGGAATCGATGCGGGCAGAATCCGCTTCAGATAAAATCAGCAAAGAATCGCTTTCGTCATATTCATTGTTTAATTTACGGACGTAGGCATCTTCCAGTGCCCAGATTATGTCTTCCAATTTATGCAATTTCTTGATCGATTCAATTTCTTTTTTCACATCTTTAATAAAATCTGCACGGGAGTATTCCTTTTCGGATTTTTGAAAATATTCCAGCGCCTGATCGAAATCCCTGTTTTTATTCAATTCATACAAACCCATTCTGTAATAGGCTTCTGCAGAAGCGGCTGTTCTGGGATAATTATCAATCACATTCTGAAATGCTTCCCGCGCATGTTTATAATCCTTCATTTCTTCCATGGTCAGCGCAGATTGCAGGTACACATTTCCAATTTCATAATTGGTCAATGTGAGTTTCAGCATTTGGCTGTAGACATCCAGTGCTTTTTCGTATTGGTGTAATTTGCGAAGACAAAATCCATACTTTAAATCTGCCTGATAACGCAATTCGACATCGGCTTTGTATTTTCGAACCCGTTTGAAAGCAGTAGCCGCTTTGGCATAATTCCCAAGCTGAAGGTAGCATTCCCCAATTCGAATTTGTGCCTGTGCGCGGATATCACGATTCTTGATTTTGTTGATGGTTTGTTCGTATTGTCCAACCGCCTGGGAGTACAGTTTCTGCTGAAAATACAAATCGCCCAATTCCAGACGGGCATCCGGGAAATATTTTTTATTCCTTTTATCCAGCAGCAGTTCGTTCAAAATATTTTCGGCTTCTGAATATTTCCCAAGCGCCACTTTTGTTTTTCCGAGCAGAAGTTTGGCCTTGGGAGCAAATTCGCTGTTGGGAAATGCCGTCAGAAGCTCATTGAATTTGCGTTGTGCCTTAATATATTCATGCTGATGGTAAAAGGATTCGCCAATGATCATCAGCGCGTCATCCACATATTTACTGTTTGGGTAAAGCTGCAGCACTTTGGATGCTTTTTCAATAGCCTTTCGGTATTCCGGAATAGTGGATGATCGGCGTTGGGTGCGCTGCCGCCGGGTTAATTTAACGGATGTCTGACTTTTCCGTAATTGTTTTTCCTGTCTGATACGTTTTTTTTCCGCTTCGGCGTAAAATTTTTTGGCGTTATAGAAGGTATTAAAATAGGCCCCGCACCCGGAAATGAGAACCACAATTATCAGAAAAATCCCATATAAACTAATTTTTTTACTTAATAAGGTCATTACAAGAAATTTTTCCTCACTATCTATTTTTTTCACACTAAAAAATCTGATCTGAAAGGCCTTTTCCCACAAATTTCACAAATTTTTACGAATGAATTTTGTTGAACTAAAATTTGCATTTTCCCGGCAGTTTGCAGCTTTTAGAGAGAGCTCCTTATTGATTGAAGCCGTCGGACCATTTTCTTTCTATTTAACCCCAACCGGTAAAAATGGTTCGCCCCAAAGCAACAGTATCTCCCAAAAAACTCTATTTCTCCAGTGCTTCAACAATCCGGGGCAGCAGGTCTCCTGTTTTTCCTCTCAAACTTACGTGCGCAAAATCGGTTACCGGCGTTTCTTCCACATTAATCTCTACCACAAACGCCCCCTGCCGAAATGCAATTTCCGGCAACGATGCCGCAGGATAAACAACAGCCGACGTTCCGAGTACCATAAAAACATCGCACGTTTCAGCCGCACGGTATGCCTTCTGAACGGCCGCCTCCGGGAGCATCTCTCCAAACCAGACCACATCGGGTCGAAGCATTCCTCCGCATTGGGGACATTTTGGAGCTCCAGCCGAAAAATCAAGCGTTTCGCTTTCCACAATCCGCCCGCACACAAGGCAGCGATTTCGAAGAATGTTTCCATGCAGCTCCACCACATTCCGGCTTCCGGCGCGCTGATGCAGATTGTCAACATTTTGCGTAATAACAACGAATGATGGAATCATTTCTTCCAACCGCACCAGGGCCAAATGTCCGGGATTGGGCTGAACCTCTTCGATAATTTTTCGGCGGTACGCGTACCACTCCCATACGAGCTTTGGATTCTGCATAAACGCATCAAAATTAGCCAATTCCTCCGGGCGAAACTTTTTCCACAACCCGTTTTCGCCGCGAAATGTGGGAACTCCGCTTTCCGCCGAGATACCAGCCCCGGTCAGTACCGCAACGGATTGGGCATGATGTAATTTTTCAATTAATTCTTCCGGAATCTGTGTATCCATCTCATTCTCAATTGATGCTTTGAATGACACAAGAGCCTGTTTTAAAAAGACTTTTTCTGCGAACCTGGTGAGCTCTGGATTGCGCTCTGCCTGCCATTTAGAGTTTCTTTTTCTTGGGCGGTTTCAAAACCAATTTATACACCTCATCCATCACCCTATTGGCCTGCTCCTGTAAAATATCTTTATTCTCCAGGGTAACCTCAACAGGCGGCAAATAGATGGGTTTTCCCACCTGAACAACCACCTTTTTAAATCGCGGGAAAATGGCACCGGGCGGCAAAATGTCCCGTGTGGAGCTGATCCCTACGGGAACAACCGGGCATTTTGCCAACTGAGCCAATCGGACAAAACCTGTTTTCGGACGCGGGGGCTTTCCATCCTTCCATTTGCGTGTGCCTTCCGGAGAGATGAAAAGACGGGCGCCGTTTCTTAAAAGTTCCAGAAAATAGCGAAACCCTTCCTCATCTCCTGCGTCCCGCAGGATAGAATGCACACCGATCTTCCGAAGCCACCATCCCAGTAAAGGGACCTTGAACAATTCTGCCTTTCCCATTCCGTGAACCGGAAAGCTCACAATGAGTGACATGGTTAGAATATCGAGATAGCTGTTGTGATTGAATGCCGCGATAAAAGGGCCCTTTTTGGGGAAATTCTCTTGTCCCCGGGCCTCCCCTGAAAACAGGATCTGCATAAAATATTTAACGATAAAGAAGGATATTGTGTAAACCATTGATCCTTCTTTAAACCGCGATTTCGTTTGCTTTTGCTTGCGATTCTTACTCATAATGGGTCTCCCAAAAAATCCATTCTAACCTGCTTTCGATCACTGTTTTTCGGCGAAAGCAAGGAAACAGCCTCAGTGAATCGCCTGCAAAATTTCCACAAGATCACCCTCAACTGTGGTTTTCGGACGTTCAATAATTCGCCCGATTTCCTTATTCCCGTAATACACAATAAATGTCGGAACCCGCTCGATCGCGTATTTTTTTCGAATGCCTCCCTTCGCATCTTTGGATCGATTCACAGCGATCATCTTCAGGGACAAGGACGTGTTTTTGGCCAGGTCCCAGACTTTCAGAAACCGCCCCACTTCTCTCTGACTATCGGGGCACCAGGTGCCCAAAACAACGACTATTTGAACCGGTTTTTGAAAATTTTTTAAGAACGAAACTGCCGCTGAATCGGGCGAATAGGCATCGTAGCTGGCCTTAAATCTGGAAAAATCCTGCAATAAATCTTTTTCCCCGATGACGCCAACGGCAAATGCATTCCCCCGGGCGTCTTTTTCAATTTCATACCCTTTTCGGGAAGATTTTGAACACCCCACCCAGACCAATGCAACCACCATTAAGAAAACAGAGAGACGCCTCATTTTTTTCCTCCTGAGATTTAATCCATTACGCCTGACTGCCGCGAGTGAGCTATCGCAGCAGCCCTTTCACAATCACATCCACGGCTTCATCCTCCGAAAGTCCTCTTGCAATCAGAGTTTCAACCTGCTTTTTGTCCACACTTCCAATGGCTGCTTCGTGCGTCAGTTTGGCCGTTTCGTCCACAACCATTAGTTTGGGAATGGCGCTGGCGCGTGCCCGGTTTCCCTTAATAATTTCCATGCAATCCACGTGGCCGCGGGAATGCGCGCCCGTTCCAATCACCTCACCCAACACCTCGCTCACCGAGCGGTCGCTCACCACAATCCGGCTCTTGGCGAGACCCCGGGACCCCCGTCCGTTCAAATTAATCGTTTCTTTTACCCGAATAAAATCATCTTCCTTTCCGTAAGCTTTTGTCTCCATTTCACAAACGGCCGAATCATCCAGATTGGCGGTGTAATCCAGATCCAGTTTCCCCACGCGGCCCGTGGACAGTTTGAAATCCGTTTTAAAATAGCCGTTTTCCGCTACCGAGACAACCGTTTTGGGAAGCACCTCAATACCTCCGCTCGTTCCGTGAAAATGGGTTTCCGAGTACGTAAGGGATGCCCCCTTTCCAATCCGAATATTCGCATTCATCAGATGCTTCACATGAACCGCATTGGGAAAGCTGCAATGTGCCAAAAACGACACCGAAGCATTCTCTCCGATCCGGTACTCGGACTGAATTTCCTGGATACCCTCCGCAGGAATTACTCCGAAACAAAGATGCACGGGGAAGCGAACGGCAACGCCATCCTCCACCACAATTCTTGCCCGGACACCATTGGGAATGGTTTCACCTTCAATATGAACACCGGGAATGGAATTTGAAGCCAACACCCTGTTTCCGCTCACCACCAGACTGGCGAAAGCCTTGTTCAGCAACTGCCTGGAGTCTCCACCGCTTTTTTCATACGCCTCAACAATAGCTTCAAACTCTTTGGAATAATCAGGCATTTTCGCTCATCTCCATTTCCGGTTGATTAATATGCGGGCATTCCTCACAATGGAGCCTGAAAAACCGGGCAATTTCAATTGGATCGCCGGTTCTCAAAATCCTTCCCCCGCAGAGGAAAGATGAGCGGTCGGCAATTTCAGCCACTTTCTCGTGATGCGTAATCAACAACACAGCTCCGCCCATTTGGGCCACCTTGCGAATGACGTGAATAATATGGTCCATGGACGGCGCATCGATTCCGGAATCGGGTTCATCCAGAATAGCCAGGCGGGGCTGCATGGCCAAAATGGATGCCAATTCGATGCGTTTTCGTTCACCGCCGCTCAGGGTTTCATCAACCGCTCGAAGGAGATATTTCCCCGGATTCAGTCCCACTCTTTCCAAACATTCCTGAATGCTCATGTGGTTGCGGCCGTTTTTCTTTGCAATTTCCAAATACTCAGCTACGGTCAATCCCTCAAAGCGCGCAGGCTCTTGCCAGGCAAGGGTCATCCCGCGCTTTGCACGTTCGAAGGCCGGCAAAAGGGTAATATCTTCTCCGTCGAAATAGATCCTGCCCGCTGCAGGCCTGAATCCGCTTAACCCCATCAATACGTAGGCCAGGGTCGATTTTCCGGTCCCATTCTGGCCCAGAATACTGTGAATTTCCCCTCTGAATATTTGCAGATTTAATTGGTTTAGAATAGTTCGTCGGCCCGCTGTAAAAACCAGATTTTCGATCGATAACAAAGGCACGTTACATTTTTCCTTTTTATAAATTGACTTCCCTTTAAGAACCACGAATTTCAGAAATTAAGCCAATTTTATTTCATGAAAACTAATTCACAAAAATTTATGAAATTCGTGGGCCAAGGTTTTTCGGGCAATCTTTAAATTAATTTATGAAAAAATACAGATATTTACAAGGAAGAAATGCAATCTTTCCCAAATTTACCGAAGACCGTGTTTGCATAAAAAAACCTCCCGGAACATAAGACCGGGAGGTTTGTTTCTTCTCCTGTCATCCTACAAATTGTATTTTTCCGCGTCGACCATATAATCGCAAATCATGCGGCGAATAGCCGCTGTATTGATCGGCGTGTACTTGGTGTACCGCCGCAAGATGGTCAGATACGTGCGAAGGGTATCTCCTTCGGCAATGAGCGGCATGGCCTGCTGCGCCGAGAAATTGATGCGATTCAGAGAATCGTTCACATAAGCGCGCGCAAGGTTGGTGTAGATTGAAATGTTGTCTTCGCCTTTTGTTTTTGCCAATTTCTTGACCCGATTGATGGCGCTTTCCATGGCGTACACTTCCATGGAAATATCGGCAATATGTCCCAGAACTTCCTGCTCATCTTTAACCTTGTCCATGTATTTCTGAACCGCGCCACCCAGCAAAAGAAGAGCAATTTTCTTGGCATTTCTGAGAATTCGCGTCTCTTCAGCCAGGAATTCCTCGCCCGGCTCTTCGGGCATCGAGAAACCCAGAATCTCGTCCATCAATGCCTGTGCTTTTTGCAGGAGGGGCAATTGTCCCCGGGTTGCGCGCCGAATCAGCATTCCCGGAATGAGCAGGCGGTTAATTTCATTAGTGCCCTCAAAAATGCGGTTGATCCGGGCGTCACGATAGGCACGCGCCATGGGGTATTCTTCGGAATATCCGTATCCGCCGTATATTTGAACGCCTTCATCCACCACGTAATCCAGAGCCTCGCTGGCATACACCTTGTTAATGGAACATTCCACGGCGTATTCTTCAATGCCCTGTAATGTGACATCTTCGTAATTGGGGGCGCCGAGTTCAACGCTTTCCAGAATGGAATCAATTAACCCGGATGTCCGGTAGACCATCGATTCCGTTACCCAGGTACGAATAGCCATTTCACCCAATTTGTGCTTAATAAGCCCGAAATTGGAAATGGGTTGTCCGAATTGGTGGCGTTGTTTGGCATATTGAACGGCTTCCGTGGTCACTAATTTCATGGCTCCCAGAACTTCGGCACCCAGTTTAAACCGACCGATGTTCAGAATATTAAACGCCACTTTGTGGCCTTTTCCAATTTCGCCCAGCACATTTTCCACGGGAACCTTGGCATTGTCCAGGATAAGTTCGCCTGTGGATGACCCATGGATTCCCATTTTCTCTTCTTCTTTGCTGAAGGTTGCTCCACCGGTTTCCTTATCAATAATAAAAGCCGTAAATTTGTCACCATCCACTTTTGCGAATGTGATGTAAACATCGGCCCATCCCCCATTGGTGAGCCACATTTTTGTGCCGTTGAGAATGTAATATTTCCCGTCATCGCTCAGTTTGGCCGTCGTTTTCGCCGAAAGGGCATCCGATCCCGATCCCGGTTCGGTCAAAGAGTAGGAAGAAATCCACTCGGCCGTTACAAATTTGGGCAGATATTTCTTTTTTTGTTCCGGTGTTCCAAAATAAACGATGGGCAGGGTTCCGATGCCTGTATGGGCGCCAAATGTAACCGCCCAGGAACCGGATTTACCCACATTTTCGGCCACCAGCATGGAGGACGTTTTGTCCAGTCCCAGACCCCCGTATTCCTCCGGTATATCCACGCCCAGCAGGCCGATTTCGCCGGCTTTTTTCATCAGGCCCAGACTCAGTTCTTTGATCTTTTTTTCAATTTCATCCGCCTTGGGCATGACTTCGTTATCTACAAAATCCCTTGTTGTCTCTGCAATCATTTTGTGTTCATCGGTAAAGTCTTCCGGCGTAAACATCTCCTCAACGGGGATATCTTCGTACAGAAAACTGCCACCTAAAATATACTTTTCCGCCAATTTTGCTTCTTGCATTTTTCACCTCTTCTTTTTTGGGGAATTGATCTATGTTAAAATAAATAAGGTTCAGCCACAGAGCTTTGGGTTGCTTCTTACCGCTCCCCGGAAGCTCTGTGGCAATAAAGCTTTTTTGAACCGGTTTACAGCCTTTCAAAAATGCCGGCTGCGCCCATGCCGCCGCCAATACACATGGTCACCATGCCGTACCGGGATTCCCGTCGTTTCATTTCATTCAGAATCTGGACGGTTAGTTTGGCGCCGGTGCATCCCAACGGGTGACCCAGGGCAATAGCCCCGCCGTTGACGTTGATCTTGCTCTTATCCAACCCCAATTGTTTGATGACAGCCAGCGATTGAGATGCAAACGCCTCGTTCAGCTCGATCAGGTCAATCTCGTCTAATGAGATTCCGGTGCGCTTCAATACCTTTGGAATGGCGGCTGTCGGCCCCATTCCCATAATTTCCGGATCCACGCCGCCCACGGCAAAACCCACGAATCGGGCCAGGGGTTTAAGTCCCAGTTCGTCAGCCTTCTTTTTGGACATCACCACCACGGCGGCAGCCCCATCGCTCATCTGCGACGAGTTTCCGGCGGTTACCGTTCCGTTCACCTTAAATGCCGGGCGTAATTTGGCTAATTTCTCTACAGACGTGTCCGCGCGGGGGCCTTCGTCCATATCGAAAACGATCTCTTTTTCCACGATTTTTCCATTGGGTCCCACCTGGCGTTCCTTGAATTTCAAGGGAACAATTTCATCTTTGAATTTCCCTTCCTTAATGGCCTGAACGGCCTTCATGTTGCTTTCGTAGGAGAACTCATCCATTTCTTCCCTTGAAATGTGGTACTGTTCCACCACACGCTCAGCCGTTAATCCCATGGCCAGAAACGATCCGGGCCAGTTGTCGCTCAGATACGGATTGGGCCGGAACTTATTGCCAATCATGGGAACCATGCTCATGCTTTCCGTCCCGCCGGCCAGAACCACATCGGCAAAACCGGCCATTATTTTTTCGGCAGCCATGGCAATGGTCTGCAAACCGGACGAGCAGAAGCGGTTTACGGTTGCGCCCGGAACACTTACGGGTAATCCTGCCCGAAACAGAGCAACCCGGGCCACATTCATACCCTGTTCGGCTTCAGGAAATGCACAGCCCATCAGGACATCATCAATTTCTTCCGGCTTTAAACCGGGAGTGCGCGCCACGGCTTCTTTGATTACAGCAGCAGCCATTTCATCGGGGCGAAAGTTCTTCAGCGTCCCCTTTTTGGCCTTTCCTACCGCTGTTCGAACACCTGTTACAATGACAGCATCTATCATTTTAAATCTCCTTTTCTAAAGAATTTTTTAAGCCTCATCGTGAAAATGCCTTATTGGAATCACCCCAAAGCCGGGTTAGTTCCTCAGAGGCTTGCCGTATTTTAACATGTGCGCAATTCGATCCTGCGTTTTCTTTTCTCCGCACAGGCTCACAAACGCCTCACGCTCCAGATCGAGAAAATATTGCTCCGAAACTTCCTGAGGAGCCGTTATATTTCCGCCGGTCATGATGTAGGCCAGTTTTCGGCCAATGTGCTGATCGTATTCGGAAATGTAACCGGATTCGCGCATCTGATCAAGAGCCAGATAAATAGGCGCCAGGACATTCTCACCCAATGCAACCATTTTTTCCGGAAGGGGTTTTTTATAGCCTTCTTTCACCATCGCCAGAACGGTCTTCTTCGCATCGCCAATCTGCCGGTCCTGATTCATTGAAATATGGTCATAGTCGCGCAGGAAACCCAGCTTTTTGGCTTCGAGAGCACTGGTTGCCACTTTGGCCGTTCCGATGATCTGAAAGAGATTTTGAATAAACGGGAGGGCATCCACATCGTTAATGCCGCTAAATCTCTTCAGGGTACGGAGGGTCATTTCCTTGGTGCCGCCGCCTGCCGGAATCACGCCGACTCCCACTTCAACCAAGCCGATGTAGGTTTCCGCTGCCGCCTGAACGCGCGGGGCATGAAGCGTCATTTCGCATCCACCGCCCAGCGTCATCCCGAAGGGGGCCACAACAACCGGTTTTTCGGAGTATTTCACCTGCATGTTTACATTCTGAAACATGCGGACAGCCCGATCCAGCTCGTCCCATTCCTCTTCCTGCGCAAGCATGAGGATGAGCATTAAATTGGCACCGGCGGAAAAATGCTTTCCCTGGTTGCCAATTACCAATCCTTCGTAATTCTTTTCAACCTCTTTTACGGCATAGCTGACCATCGACAGAATACCTTCGCCAATGGCATTCATCTTTGTGTGAAATTCCACCAAGGCGACGCCGTCACCGATGTCGTACAGGGTGGCATCCGCACTCGATTTGATGATCTTCCCTTCCTTTTCCTTTTCAAGGGAAAGAATAATTACATCCTTATCGAATGAAACCGGCTTGTAATCTTCCGAGGCAAAATCATAATAATACAGATTTCCTTTTTCCTTTTTGTAAAATGACTTTTTGCCGGCGGCCAGCATCTTTTTCACCTTCTCAGGAACCGGTTTGCCTTCTGCTTCCATTCGCTTAACCGATTCTTCAACGCCCAGGGCATCCCAGGTTTCAAAGGGACCCAGCTCCCAGTTAAAACCCCATTTCATGGCATTGTCCACGTTTACAATCGAATCCGTAATTTCGGGGATGCGATTGGCTGAATAAATTAGAATGGCACTGGTCGTTTCCCAGAAAAACTTACCGGCTTTATCTTTGGCATTCGCCACGGCCTTGATGCGCTCACCCACATCTTCAATTTGCTTGGCCATTTCCAGGGATGCAAATTTGGCCTTTTCGCGGGGAACATATTCCATGGTATCCGGGCGCAAAGCCAATATCACACGCTTGCCATCCGGGCTCTTCTCTTTCTTGTAAAAGCCCTGGCCGGTTTTGTCACCCAGCCATTTATTTTCAACCATCTTTTTAATGAAGTCGGGCACCTTGAAGATTTCCCGCATTTCATCGTCCTTGGCCGCTTCGTATAAGTTTTCCGCAACGTGTACTAATGTGTCGATTCCCACCAGGTCACCTGTTCGGAACGTGGCGCTTTTCGGCTTGCCGGTGGCCGGCCCCGTGATGGCATCAACTTCCTCAATGGTCAGGCCGTCTTTTAGCATTTGCTGAATCGTGTAGATCACTCCAAAAACGCCCACGCGGTTGGCGATAAAGTTCGGCGTATCGTTACAGTAAACGATTCCCTTGCCCAATTCCTTTTCACCGAATTCGGCCATAAATTTCACCAGCTCCGGATCGGTCTCTTTTGTGGGAATAATTTCCAGCAGGTGCATATAACGCGGGGGATTAAAGAAGTGGGTGCCCAAAAAGTGCTGCTTGAATTCTTCAGACTGGCCCTCGGCAATTTGTGCAATGGAAATACCCGATGTGTTGGACGTGACAATGGTTCCGGGTTTGCGATGTTCCGCCACGCGTTTCATAAGCTGCTGCTTTATGTCCAGACGCTCAACAACTACCTCGATAATCCAATCCACATCCTTCAGCCAATCCATATTGTCGTCGAAGTTTCCAACCGTGATCAGCTCGGCACGTTCGGGCACAAAAAAAGCGGCCGGTTTTGCTTTAAGTGCATTCTTTAAACCCTGAGCCGCCAATCTGTTTCGAACCTGAGGACTTTCTAACGTCAACCCTTTTGCCTTTTCCTCGTCCGTTAGTGTGTTGGGGACAATATCCAATAGATAGGATGGGATTCCCGCATTCGCGAGATGGGCTGCAATTTGTGATCCCATCACTCCCGATCCCAACACGGCAACTTTTTTTATATGATAACCCATGATTATTCTCCAAATTAATTTATGATTCCAGTGATTATCTTACCGTACACATCCTGCTCTTCTCAAATAAAATCTTTAAATTCGAAATCTTGTGCTTTTGTTGGAGTACTTGATTTTTCTTGACATTTTACTGGAAACGCGAATGGTTTGATGCGAAAAAAGAGCGGACAACGTGAAGGTTACCTTGGGTGAAGGATAAGGACAGACATCCGTTTCACCTCCCTTCCATGAAAACTGGGGTCTTCATTTTATGAAAGAATTTTTTTGTCATGAACAATTCTCCGAATAATACTTATTTATATTAACAATTTTTTTTCACTTTCTCAAGGGAAAAATAAAAATATCCCGGCTTAGCGCAAAATTTTTCAATAGGATATCAAGATTGGTTACTTGAATGATTCTCTCTTTTTTTCTCCGGGGTTCTCTGTGTTATTATTTTCGGAGTTACACAGAGTACCGCCGAGAGGTACAGAACACCACAGAAAGACATGCTCCCGGAGTATCCATTCAACCGGGAGCATGATTTCAATTCGCCGCCATGTCAGGCAGGGTCTCTGATATCAAAATTAATCATCATCATCCCGACCGGCGTACTTGGCAGGATAGGGCCGATTTCCCATTGTGGCAAACCAAATAATCCGATTCAGAATGTCATCCCGGCCGGAATCGATTTTGTCAAATTCCGGCAGCAGAGAAAGTTTGGCATATTTCAGAGCCTCTCCGTTAAGGGCCTTCAACGGAGGATTCATCTCATTCAGGGCAATTTGGTTGGAAACAGCCGTGTACGGAGAAAAATCCGGTTTACGGCTAAAACAATCCCGCATTGGGCTGGCGCTGGCGTCAATTTGATTCATGGGCGGAATGCCAAGAATCTGCTCGATCGTCCGAAGCATGGAGGTTTGGTTGTAGTTGGTGTGAACGGTTTTCTTCAACCGGGAGTATGGGCTGATCACAAATCCCACCGTTCGATACGCCGAGACGTGATCCCAACCGGCCTGCGAGTCGTCTTCCGTCACCAAAATAACGGTATTTTTCCAGAACCGGCTTTTTGAAACGGCTTCCACAATCTGCCCCAGAGCCAGATCGTTATCCGCAACCATGGCCCGCGGTGTGGGGTAACCCGGGCGTGTTCCGGCTGTGTGATCCGAAGGAAGAGCCATAACCATCAACTGGGGCAGCTGATCGCCGGGCATTTTTTCATAGGCTTTTAATTCTTCAATAAAGGCCGCCGCCCGCAAAATATCCGGAATTTTATGGTCGTATGCCGGGAATTTCTGGGACAGAATCTTGTTTACGGGAGCAATGGTACTTTTATTCACAAATTGGAACGCCTTTTTCCCCGAAACAAAATCAGTGTAAATATCATTCCAGGTTTTCCACCGGTTGTGATCCCACTGAACAAAACAGGCTTCTCCGAAAATTCGGACACGTTTCCCATTGGCCAGCGCATCATTCCAGATGAAGCCGTATTCCGGGTACACCATCGCATCGTACTGAATGTGGTCGTAACTGCGGAACCAGGCGCGTACCTTTTTTTCGATATAATCGGTCACAATTCCCGAATCCGTCCACTGGTGACCCTCAGACGAGCATTTTCCGGAGGCGTAATAATTATCGAGTAGCGAAAACTCTCGGGCAAGCTTGTGGTGATTCGGAGTAACCTTCTCTCCAAACGAACAAAGCTTGGCTTCACCATCTCCCTCTTTCATATCACCCAACACCTGATCGTAGGTGCGGTTTTCTTTGATGATGTAAATCACGTGTTTAAAAACAGAGGGCTCTCCGATTCTTTCCGGAACCGGTACCGGCTTCCGATTTTTTCGGGGAAGAAGCTTCGATAATTCCATTCGAAAGGTGAGATTATTTTTTTTCACGCGTGCCGTAAATTTCTGAAGCGTTTTTTCATTCGGAACAGGAATGATTGAAATCGACGCCTTTTCATGATGCGCATTAAAAAATCCCGCTGACGATGGGGAGGCTACCGCACCGTTTGCCTTCCGAAAAGCAATTCGGGAGCCAATTGCTTCAATATTGGCCACGTACAGTGTGGATGCATTCCGGGAAACAACGACGGCCCCCGGGTACGTCTCGGTGGGAATAAACCCCAGCAGTCGGCTTGAGTGAGCCGTCCCGCTGCGCGAGGCCTTTTTTCCCAGCTCCACAACGGCCAGAGCATTGTCCATGCCGTTGGCAACGTAAAGACGCTTTCCATCGGGAGAAACGGCCAGACCATTGGGCGAATCGCCTACAAAATTCTGGGCTGTTTTCATCAAGCGCACGGAAATGGTCTCGGTTACGGTTTCCGTTTCCGTCGAAATTACAGACACATTGTCGCTGTTGGCATTGGCCACGTAAACAAACCATTCGTCGGGACTCTTTACGATGTCGTTGGGATGCAGTCCCACCGGGATCTCTTTCAGGATTTTTCCCGTATTCGGATCCAGTACCGTAACCGTTCCGTTGGAAACCGCTCCCGTTACGGAATCCACCGCCGCCGGGTCCCAGGGGGTTCCGGCCGTTTCCTCACCGTGTTTGGGCTGTCGCCCTCCCCAGTTGGTGACGTACATTTTTCCGGCAGCCAATGTAAGTCCAAAAGGCGCCACACCAACCGTGGTTGTCCAGACCGGCTGATCCGACTGCAAATCGATTTTAACCACCTGGTTATTTCCGTTTAAGACGACGAACAGAAAATGACCCGATAAAACCACCTCATTGGGAATCGCGGTTAAGAAGCGCCCATGCGGTTTCTTCTGCCCTTTAAAATGAAGGGCCTTATCCGGAAGAAGCCGGGCTCCGGAGTCGGGAGTCCATTCCGCGCGAAGGACGGCCGAATCGTTTCGCTTATTATCCGCACTCCAAAAAACCGTCTTCCCGTCCGGAGACCAGATAATTCCCGAAAGCGTGTTCATATACCGTCTGAAAGATTTTATTTTGCGCAGCTCAATTTGAGAAACCACTTTTTGGCTTCGGGTATCCACGAAAACAACCCCGTAACGGGTTTCGACAGCCAAAATTTTCCCGTCCGGCGAAAGGGCACAATCCAGGGCGTGATCTTCATTTCCGGGATCACCAAAATAGACCGACTTCCCTGCAGGATCGATGACTTTGTTGTACGGCATGAGTACCGGAAGGGTGTTCCGGGCGAGGGTTTGAGCATCGTAATTAACCGCTTGTGCAACCGGCGGCAGCGTTGCCGATTTTTTCTGAACCAAGACCGGTGTACAGCTCAAAATTCCAAACAAAACCCCCATCCAACCAAACGTGTGCATAAAGACTCGTTTCATCTTCTTTCTTCCTGTTTTTTGGGATTCTAAATATTTTACCACAATCAATCAGTCACCACAATAAATTGTGGTGATTGTTCAAAGCACTCTTATGGAATTTAAGACCGCTCCAGGTACCCCTTTTTAAAAAACAATCCCCCAATAAAAAAACAACCCTCGGACTCTCTTGTACAATCACCACAATTTATTGTGGTGTCTGTCTGTTCAAAGCACTCTTCTACCATCGGTCTCTGTTCTTATTTGAGCCGCTTGATGATGTGGTAGCCCAATTTGGTGTGAACAATACCCGACACCTGCCCGGGTTTCAATTTCAACACAGCCTTTTCGAAAGCGGGAAGCAGATCACCGCGGTGGAAATAGCCGAGATCGCCGCCATTGGCTGCGCTGGGGTCGATTGAATACTTTTTGGCGAGATCGGAGAACTTGGCACCCGCCTTTAATTCTGCCAGAATCTTTTCAGCGGTTGCCCGATCCTTCACAAGAATATGCGCCGCATGGATTTCATACCCGCTGACCTCGGTAATATCCGTTGCCAGCGAGGGCAGCCACATCCATCCCGTGAGCTGTACTTTGGCCCAATTCCCTTTTCTCGAAAGCACGTTTAACCGGGTTCCCGCTCGAAGCTGACCCAGAATTTTGCCACCAGGTGCTGACCGAAGATTTTCCTTTACCGGTTTTACGTAATATGTTTTTTTGGATGTCTG
The DNA here is from genome assembly GCA_013151735.1 of Calditrichota bacterium. Lineage (NCBI taxonomy): Bacteria > Pseudomonadati > Calditrichota > Calditrichota bacterium. The sequence continues at coordinate 37,522 of JAADHR010000056.1, forward strand.
TCCGAAAACACCGGATGTTAGTAATGCCATTGCAGCAATGGCTATAAAAATGCGCCTCATTCCAGAGCCTCCTTTGTTTGATCTAAAAGTCTAACTGTTCATTATCTCTTAAAAATCGAATCGTTTCCGAATATGATGGGATGCCCTTCCGGCCGCCCAATTGGGTACATTTCAGTGCTGCAACCGCACTGGCAAAAATCAACTGCCTTTTCAAATCCCACTTTTTCAGGAGAGCAAAAATAAACGCACCGTGGAAAACATCCCCGGCACCCGTGGTATCGACCACAGGAACGGAAAAGGCGGGAATCTTGTACAGATGAAACCGGTCGGCTCCCCAAACTCCCCTTTCACCCAGGGTTACAACCGCGACAGACGGCCCTTTGCGGAGAATTTCCTGCAAGCCCTCTTCCAGCGGCCGGTTTGGAAAATGCAGGTCAAAAAACGTTTCGGATGCTACAAAATAATCTACTAAACGAAAAAAGGACTCCATTTCATCCCGGACGCTGCCCACATCCATTACAATTTTTGCTCCGTTCGCTTTTGCCATTTCTGCGGCCGGAATTTCCAGTTCCGGGAATCGGCCGTCGATGTGAAGATACCGTGTTTTTGTAAACACATCGTGGTCAATTTGTTCCCAGGCGGGCGGTGTCCATTCCGTTCGATTTAAAACGACGCTCCGCTCCCCGGTTTTTTCGTCAATCCAGACGAATGCCTGAGGGGTGCGAACCTCTTTATCAACAAGAACGTGGGAATAATCGACGCCCTCCCATTGAAATTGGGCCCGAACAAATTCTCCCTCCGTGTCGGCGCCCACCCTTCCCACAAAGGCCGCTTTTCCGCCCAGGCGCGAAAGTGCAACCATGGCCGTTGCCACCGGTCCCCCGCCCTGCTGCGAAAAGCGCACGGCTTCCGTTTTTTCGTTGGGTTTGGGATACGCGGGAACCACACACAAATAATCAATCGGACACAGCCCCAGCCCCACGCAGTCGAATTCCTTTGAGCCGGCCACACAGTCTCCTTCATTTTAATGAACGGGAATCAATTGAACATTCAGGATTTTGTGTTCCCCCTGAGAAAGGTGAATTTTTCGTACGGCTGTTTTAAACTTCTCCGCCTGAAACGAAAGGGTGTACTCTCCCGGTAACAAAATGCGCCAGTAATGTCCAAACGTCGAATCGCTCCGTAAAGGGGCGACAACAGGAGAAAAATCATTTTGAATTTGGACAATCGCCGCTACCGGCTTTCCCGACATCCGGTCGGTGATCTGCCCCTCTATTCCCGTCTGAAACACCCTGCGCAACATATAGCGAATCCCCTTCATGTTCTGCCGAATGACAAAATCGACCTTTTTCTGCGGCGGGAAATATTCCGTCCCCAGATCAACCATAAAACTCAATGTGCGAAAACGGGCATAAAACCAATTGACGCTGAATCCGCTTTTCCCGTTTAACGGGCGCACCTCGTAGTGACGACGGCTCCTGTACTTTCGGCATTTTCGGGCGTATCCCAGCGCCAGTTCGTGAAGCACGTCATAGTCCGGCGGCCGAATTTCCTTCGTCCAGGGAAACATCACCGACTGTCCGTAGGCGTGGTAGTCGATCATCAAAACAAAATGCTTTTTCAGGGCCACATCCCGAATGGCCTGTGTCTCCGGTTCGGAAAAGGGCCGGGGACCTTTGTAATACCAGCTCCGGGAATCCGCATCCCCGGAATTCGCCCAATTAAAATCATAATTTTGATTGAGATCGACGCCATCGACGGCCGGCGAAAAAACGCCGTCGCCATTATTGTCCCGTAGGTTTTTCCGCCAGAAAGGAAATTTAATATGATTTTTGATAAGATACGAATATCCGTCCACATTTACAAGTGGAATGATGAAAATTTCTTCCTTTTGGATAAAGCTATTATTCGAAGAATGACGCCTTTCTGCCCGCAAAAGCGAATCGGCCAGAGCGAGAAGAAAAAGCGTGCCAAGAGGCTCCCGGGCATGCTGCCCTGCCATGAGCAGAATGGCCGGTTTGTCCTGATTTTTTCCCGGGTGATTCGAAAGTTTCAGCATAAGAATGGGCCTTTTGTAAAAGGCCGTGCGCCCGATTGTGTCTAATTGGGTCCAGTGCGGGTATTTTTTTGTAAGATCAAAAAGCCTCTTCTCAATTTGGGCGAATGAGGGGTAGTTCTTCCCAACGCGTAAATTGTAATCCGCTTCCGCCATAAACGCGCAGGGAATACCCAGTTTCTTCAACCGACTGACATCAGAAAAGCTTCCTCGAAATTCCAGTACACTATCGTTCAGATGACTCCGGGAAATGTAATGGAGTTCAAGCAGCTTTTGCCGGTCGGCCCGGTTTTTCGGAAATACCCGAATCACGCTTTTCTGACTGACCCTTTTGCTGTGCGTGTAATTTCGCACAAACAGAAAAAATAACCCGAACAGAACCAGCGCAACCAAACCGATTCCGGCCAAATACCGGAGGTTTTCTTTCCATAAAAGAGCAGACGGATTTTGAGAAGAGGGTTTTTTCATATTGGATAACGCTTTAAAAATTTCAGCCCACTAATTTCTCGAATTTTCACGAATTAATTTTATTGAATCTGAATTCGAAAAACTAAACTAAGTTTTGTATTCCGTTACCACTTAAAAACCGGCAGGGTTTTCTGAAAAACAAAAACGGCTGGCGAGCCGCCCTTTTGTGACGAACGGGTTTCGGTTACGATTAGTTGCCGTTTGTCCTTCGAAAGCTGGTAAACGGAACGGATTTCCAACGGATACGTTCCCTGAGATGTTTTCAGGATCACGGATGAGTGAAAGACGAGACTCTTATGGTTCGGGCCCCACACCAGGCGGCTTTTAATGGAATCGTCAACGGCTCCAAGATAACCCATTCTTCGGATGCGATCCAGAGCCATGACCGGAGGGCCTCCCGCTGTGATGTCCATAAAGCTGTTGCGAATGCGCCGCCCATAATTTGAAATTGTTTCAATCGAAAAATGAGATCCCTTTTGAGCGATTTTCTTCACCAATCCGAAGGACGAATTAGCGTATATTCCAATATTCGTGCTCAGTTTCTTATCCAATTTCCAGACGCCGGAAAAGTCAGGCGGCAAAATTTGTTCATATCGGGTTGTAATGGTGTGGGATTTTCCGGCCATGATCAGAAATTCATCGGGAGCTACGATCTCAAATTCCGGGCCCAAAGCATCCATGATTTCCTTGACACGCCGGACATCATTGCTTTCCCGCACGTGAAATGCCAAAAAATACGGCCGCCTGGGATTAATGGTGGCCAATTCCTTCAGATCGGCAACGGCCTGTTCTTTGGACGTTTTGGGCGAGAGGTAATAATCGTAAGAAACAAAGGGCTTACCCTTTCTTACGTCAAACGTATTGGCCGGGCCGTAACCATTAAAAAAGCCAAAAACATCGGGCATTTCCTTGTAATAGGCATCGACCACATTTTTGGGAAGATCCCGGGTTCCGGGTTCGGAGGCGTCGAAAATTTCAAAAATGTGTAAATCCAGTTTATCCATAAATTGGCGGGCCAATCGAATGGATTGGGGAAGCCGGTCCGGAGGAATCGCCTTTGGGTACATATAGCCGGCACCGCCAAGCGCTCCGATGAAACAATCATTGGGAGTTGCCTGTTCGTAATAAAACTGGAGCATGGCAGGAGCCATATCAATCCAATTCATAATGACTTCCCAGCCGTACGGAATCTGTCCCCTTCCGGGCTTCAACCAGGCACCAATACCCAGTCCATCACTTTGAATGAGTGTAATATAAACCTTTTTTTCAATTTTCGGATTTTTATTAACATGGTGTTTTTGTACAAACTTAAACCCGGGTGTTGCCGGAATCTGACAGTGGAAACTCAGGTTGGGTGCCGTGTTTAACCCCTCTACCCGCAGCGCATAATGGGATGCCAGCGTGACATATTCCTCCTCAAGGTCTTTTGTGTAGGCATGCCATCCCAGAACAATCCCGAAGGGTTCCATTTCACTGAAGAGTTTTGACGCCAGCGCGTATTCCTGAACATCGGTTTCCCGTGTGGACAAATCCGTAAAAAAGGTACGGTGGTACATCCCAAAGTCAGCGATAGCCGGCTGCATTCTATCGCCTCCGACGCCCCCGATGAAGGTGATGTACCGGTGGCTGCACCGGGACCAATAGCGATCGTACGCCCATTTGTAAATGGTGTAATCCGATTGACCGGTGAATTTGCCCCGAAAATCTTCAATGCGCTTGAATCCCATTTTTTTCATAAGCGGCAGCTGGTCCTCAGAAACAACAATGGCGCGTTCCAACCCGGCCACGGTAAACGATACAATAAGCGAGGTTCGAACGGCCTTATCCCAGACCACATAACCCTTTACGTAGCGCTTAAACTTTTGGAGAACCGCTTCAACCGTTGCTGCCGGAGCGGGGATAACATGGTGTCTTTTCTGATAGTAATCCAGAAGGGACTGAACATTTGTGTAGGGATAATTCTTCCCGTAAAGCAGGTAGAGTTGAGGGCCGTGGGTATTCACAACGCCCTCCAAGCTGATGAGCAATGCCTGGCGGGACAGGTCCCCGTCAATCTTCCAATCCCCGGAAACATCGATGACCGTCGCATGAATGGGCCGGATCGATTTCGTTTCGGCCTTCAGCAGATTCACCCCAAAAAGAAAGGCCAGAAAACCCATTGAAAAAACAATGATTTTTTTCATAATTTAAACCCTCATAGTTACTGTGTTCCCTGTAATTCTCATAAAAGACGGTGTTGGACACGTTATAAACGAGCCAAAATACATTGGCCCATTTCGATATTTTCGGCAAAGGCATCGCTCAACCCACCATTCAATGGATAACGTCATAAATATAGCAAATTTTATCTTTCATTAGCAAGTTTGAATTGGGGAAGAAGGTATTTTAAGGTATTTTAATGATGATTCATTTAACGGGTGCGTCGCATTATCGCCGGATTAATAGGCACGCCGGTGGGAAGGAACACAAAAAAAAGGATATTAAGGATTCAAATACCCCCTGATCCCGGGAAAAGAGGACCCGCAAAAAGCGAAATCCCTTATTCCCGCCCTCGCGGCTATCAAAATGTGGTGCCTGTGTTTTGAAGAACTCCCCAAAATGGACTAAGACGTCCATATTTGGACAAAATATCACAAGGACTTCTGCCTCTGTGCGTTTTCAGCGATTGGCTACAATGGCTCCAATGGCCATCGAAAGCAGCTTGGCATCGGGGGTGTCTGCCCGGGACGGAATCAGAATAGGTGCTTTGGCCCCCATTATCACGTGTCCCAAACGAAATTTTGCCCAGTAAGTGGTGCTTTTTGCCAGCAGGTTGGCCGAAACCATTTCCGGCGGCACCAGGATGTCGGCCATTCCCTCAACAGGGGACTGAATCCCCTTCATTTTCAGGGCCTCCGGTGAGACAGCATTGTCCAGAGCCAGAGGGCCATCAATTATACAGCCTTTAATTTGCCCGCGCTGATTCATTTTTGAAAGAATGGCAGCATCTATTGTGGACGGTATGCTTGGAACGACGGTTTCCACCGCAGAGAGCAGGGCCACTTTGGGAAGGGAATTTCCAAGAAAATGGGCTAATTCAACCGCATTTTGGATGATTTGAATTTTCTGCTCCAGATCGGGCAAAATAGTAACCCCGCCGTCGGTAATCATAACCAGCTGATTCCCGCTGCGGGCGGGGTTTTCAAACAGAAACACGTCACTCAAAAGACGGCCGGTTCGAAGTCCGCCCTCCGGATTCAGGGCCGCCTTTAGTAAGGTACTGGTTTTGACGCGCCCTTTGAGCAAAATATCGGCGGACCGGCGGCTGACCGCTTCCACGGCTTTACGCACGGCTTCCGCTTCCGTCGAAAAATGATAAATCGGAATCTTTTGGGCATCAGGCACATCCAATTCGCTCAAAATGGCCCGAATCTGGGGTTCGTCACCAAAAAGCATTCCCTCAACCAACCCCAATTTTCGGGCGTCTGCCAGAGCCTGTAATGCCGCCCGATCCTGGGCATTGGCAATGGCCACGATTTTTTTGCCCAAACCCAGTGCGTGATTCAAGAGGGCGTCAAAATTTACTATCATGGTTTGGCCTATTTTTCTTTTTCGCCTTCCTTTTCGCCTTCGTGTTCATGGTCTTCCGCTTTTAGTTTCCCCTTTTCACGAAGCGCCATAATGATGGACTCAAAATGATCGTGATAATTTTCAAAGGCGTCCAGCAGTTTCTTGTCATCCCCCGATTTTGCTGTCTCGCGCAATTTTTTCCCGCTTTCCGCCAGTTTTTGGGTCAATGTTTTGAGCGTGTCCGACATGTCTTCCCAATCTTTTGGAACGGGTACTATCTCGAGAGAATCGCCCAGAGACAAAAGGTGATCCAGGCTATCCCGAATCGCCTGGGCATTGTCTGCCGGGTAGGCCTCGTGTTGCAATGGGCGCAGAACCTTGTGAAAGTCCTTAATTGCCGCCAGTAAATCCTTTTGAGGAGCCTTGGCCGTTTCTTTCGCGGCCTCCTTTTTTGACTGACACGAGAAGACCACCAGAGCCGCCATGAGTAAAATCAAACCCATTACCAATCCACGATTTCTCATTCATTGTTCCTTTCATTTTCTTCGTTTTATTTGTGATTAATCACCTGTCTTTCAAAAATTAATGGAAAAAATAAAAATGTCAAGCAAAATCTTCCGGCAAATACTATTTTTTTGAATTTATTTTCGAATTTCCCGCATAAAATCCCGAATTGTTTTATGATAGGCAGAAAAGGTCACAACCAAGGCATGGTCATCCTTCCCTTTGGCCAGCTCACGCAATTCGGCCCCTTGGGTTTTCAACCGCTTAATAATGGCTTTTAGCGTATCCGCTTTCGCCCCGTGTTCCTTCCAGACGGGATAAATCGCCAGCGAATCACCAAAGGATAAAAACCCATCGAGATTTTCGCGTACAATTTTAGCCTCTTTTTTTTCTGAAGGAGGATTGGCTTGCGCCATGGAAAAACTGTGTGGATTTTTCATAACGGAAGACGGGGCCGCTTCTTTCTTTTTGGATTGACAAGACGTCAACAAGATGACCCATGCCATTCCAATCCAAACGATCCCAAAAAAATTCTTCTTCATTTCTTACCTTTCTACTGTTTTGTTTTATGTTTCCACAACCGCGTTCTGCTGTACGGCACGGCCTGCCCGAAATGCTTTCAGATTCAACTCCAGAAATTTCTTCGGCACCTTGTCCTGAATGACTTCTGTCCAGATAGATTCCGGGATTTCCAGATCATTTGAAAGGGTTCCCAGCATGGTAATATTCAAGATCTTTACACTTCCCAATTTTGTCGCCAGATGCGTAAAATCTTCCAAAACAATATGGTTGGTTTTTTTCTTGCAGATGGAAACTACGTCTTTCGGGTAGTCCGCATGGTCGTATTGAATGGATTCCGGAATCACTTCATAATCATTTATGATGATCCACCCGTTGGGTTTCAGATAATCCAAATAGCGAACGGCTTCCAATTTTTCAAATGCCACAATAAAGTCAGCCTGATTCAACGAAATCAGAGGCGAATAAATCTTCCTCCCGAAACGAACCTGACTGATCACACTCCCGCCTCGCTGGGACATGCCGTGTACCTCGCTTTTCTTGACATCAAATCCGTGCCGAAGGGCAATTTCCGCCAAAACATCACTGGCAAGCAGGACCCCCTGACCGCCAACACCCGTAAAAATTACATTTATTGTCTTCATGCCGTTTCCTCAATCTATTCGTAAATTTGTGCAGGGCTTTTTCTGAACATCCTCATTTAAAGGGCACACTCCAAGGTTCTACCCGGGCTCTTCTTCCATGGGAAGAATCGCATCCAACTGACAGACCTGCGCGCACTGGTCGCATCCGATGCAAAGCAAGGGATCAATAACGGGCTTTTTGCCATCGGGGCCCGGCATAATTGCCGGACAGCCAATTTTGTAACACAGGTCGCACGCCACACATTTTTCCTGATCCACATAATAGGTTGGCCCTAACACTGCCCTCTTGTACAACACACAAGGGGCATCGGCAATGATGACCGACGGCTCCGGGGCATTCATTTCTTCCCGGATAATGGCTGTCATTTCTTTCAGCTTGTACGGGTCTATTCTTCTGACACGTGTAATACCAACGGCTTGTACCAATTTTTCCAGATCAAGAGGCGTGGTCGGTTCCTGTTTCAATGTTACTCCTGAGGCGGGATTTTCCTGATGTCCCGTCATGGCCGTGATGCGATTGTCGAGAATAATGATGGTTGTAATCGCTCGGTTGTACACCATGTCGATAAGGGGAGTAATTCCCGAATGAATAAACGTGGAATCGCCGATCACCCCCACAAGCTTCCTCTGGAATTTTTCCGGAGCAACCTTTACCATTCCTTCAGCCATTCCCACGGACGCCCCCATGTTCAGACAGGAATCCATGGCATCCAGAGGGGGAAGCGCCCCCAGGGTGTAACAACCGATGTCTCCTGTAACAACAGCCCGCAGCTTTTTAAGTGCCCAGAATACGCCGCGGTGCGAGCACCCGGGACACAAAACCGGCGGCCGGGCGGGTAGTTTAACATCCAGTTTTGCGGAATCTTCCTCAAGCAGAGCCTTCTTTAAAAGCGCCTCGGAAACAACGTCAGGCGTTAGTTCACCCAGGACGGGAAGAATCTCCTTTCCGGTCACGGTTATGCCCATGGCCCGGACCTGTTCTTCAATGAAAGGATCCAATTCTTCGATCACATAAAGTTTTTCCACCCGTTCGGCAAATTCTCTGATAAGCTTTTCGGGCAGGGGATGCGTCATTCCCAATTTCAAATAAGATGCATCCGGAAAAACCTCGCGGGCATACTGGTAAGCAATTCCGTTGGTAATAATACCAATTTTTCGATCGCCCCAATCCACCCAGTTCATGCC
>JAADHR010000056.1:46492-49865 GCA_013151735.1 Calditrichota bacterium
ACAACCGGGTGGCGCAGACGCCCGGTAGACGGCAGCAGCACATTTTTGGTTAATTCCTTTTTGTAGGGTTTTAGCGGGACGTCCATTCGGCTTCCGAGCAAGACCACACTCTTGGAGTGGCTGACCCGCGTGGTGGTTCGCAGCAAAACAGGGGTATCAAAGGCTTCGCTTATTTCGAAAGCCTGAATGGTGAAATCTTTGGCCTCCTGGCTGTCGGAGGGTTCCAGCAGCGGTAATTTGGCGGCTTTTGCATACCAGCGATTGTCCTGCTCATTCTGGGAAGAATGCATTCCCGGATCATCGGCCGTCAAGATCACAAGTCCCCCGTTTACCCCCATGTAGGAAAGGCTGAACAGAGGATCGGCAGCCACGTTAAGGCCCACATGCTTCATGGCGGCAAACGCCCGGGCGCCCCCCAGCGAGGCCCCGGCGGCCGTTTCAACAGCCACCTTTTCATTTGGCGCCCACTGGGCAATAACATCCTCAAATTGGGCAATGGCTTCCAGAACCTCCGTGCTCGGTGTTCCCGGATAGGCCGAGGCAAATTTTCCGCCAGCCTCGTAAACCCCCCGGGCAATGGCTTCATTTCCAGACAATATGGCTTTGGTCATTGATATCTCCCAATATTGGTTTGATTCAATATTTTGAACACAAAAAGACCGGTAAATGAAGCACGTCTTACGAATCTTTGGCAGGGATGAGAATAAAAACAAAGTAGGCTAATATTCGGAAATTGAGAAAATAAAAACCAGCAGATACACGCATTTGATGAAAAAATCGGGAGGGTAGACTCACATTACCCCGAGATAAACCGAAAGATTTTTGACGTACCCTCCAGCTGATTTTGGGAAAAACCATCTTGCAAAGGTCTCCGCACAATTTTCGATTCATTTTTAATAAAATACAACAGAATTTTATCAAAAACAAGATCCAATTTATGTTGGGGAAAAAGTCCCCGGCACCCTATGGAACTGCCTCAATCTCAAAAATCACCGAACCTCCACCCGTCAGTTCGGCACAATCGGGACATTGCAGGCAGGCTTTTTTCTCTCCACACTCCAGACCCAATTCCTTTGGAGAAATCCCACCGGCAAGTGCCCGGTAAAAGGGCATCACACTGGCCAATCCGTGCAAGCAAATGGACTGGCTTTCCGGAATTTTCAACCGAAAACCGTCAAGAATTTCAAAATATTGTCCCATCCGGTAAACCGGACACGTACCCTTTATTTCTCTTACTCGTATCGTGAGATCCATTGGATTTCCCTCTCCTTTGCCAAAAAGGCCCTGGCACCTTGAAGGTGCCGGGGACTTCTCCAGAAATTCCCGACACGCTGTACTAAAAAGCGGCTCCCAGGTTCCGGTAGTATTGCATCAGAACAAATCCAAGAACTCCAATAAAAAAACCAATGACCAGAACAAAGACCAGAAAAACACCCGCAAAGGCGATCAAATCCTTCCCGGGAGAATCCCGATAGCGCGTGAATTTGTAAACAATGGTGTCGTAGAATGTCTTTCCAACAAACACGATTGCCAGAGCGATACCGGCCGTAATCTTAAATACCTGCATGCGGGAGGTAATGGGCGTGCCGATGGGAAGCAAGAGGTACAAAACAACCAGCCATTTTCCGATTTCAAGGGATATTGATTTAATTGTGGATTTCATGGGTTTTACGGCTCCAGCCAGAAGGCATCTTCGTAATGCCGAAAAACGGGTTTGCCTTTTTCGAACTGAACGGTCACCACATCAAAACGCACGCTCGAATGGGGCGTGTTATGCGAGGCCAAGTAGGCGTTTGCCGCCGATCCCAGATGGCGCTGCTTTTTTTTATCCACGCGAAAAATGGGGTCTTCCTCATCGATCACATAACGGGTTTTGACTTCTACGAAAACAAGGAACTCATCTTTTTCAGCAATCAGATCAATCTCTCCGTGCCGGCTTCTGAAATTTTTCTCCAGAATGCGGTAGCCCTTTTTCTGCAGAAATCGCTCTGCCAAATGTTCCCCCGTTTTCCCCAGGGCATTGTGTTTACTGGAAATTTTCATAGCCCTTCCAATGAAAGGATTTGCGGTGGATTTCAGACGGCCCAAATTGCTGTAAGGCCTGAATGTGCTCTTTGGTCCCGTAACCCTTGTTCTTTGCAAAATGGTACATCGGATAGAGTTCATCGTAGGAAATCATCAGTCGATCCCGGGTCACCTTTGCAATAATGGAGGCTGCCGCTATCGAGAAGCTGAGACCGTCTCCTCCAACAATGGCCCGCGCCGCGTATTCCCACTCGGGAAGGTCCCGGCCATCCACCAAAATAAAATCCGGTGACATGGGCAGATTTTCAACCGCCTCCCGCATGGCTTTGAGGGTGGCTTGCAAAATATTCAGTCGGTCAATTTCCTGCGGATTAACCTTTCCCACCCCCACGCCGGCAGCCTTTTCCAAAATTTCGTGGTACAGCTCCTCTCTTCGGGATGCCGAAAGCTTTTTGCTATCCGTAACGCCTTCAATAAAATCATACGGTTCGAAAACAACGGCTGCGGCCACTACCGGCCCGGCCAGAGGCCCGCGACCGGCTTCATCAACACCTGCCAGCCATTGGGTGCCCTCGGTCCAGTAGTGGACCTCAAACTCCAGAAGATCTTCGGAGCTGCTTTTCACCTCTTCCTCTCAAAACAATTTGATTGGCCTGGAAAGTCCTTTAGTGATTCAGCATACAGGAAACAGGCTACCATTTTCGATGAAGCTGGTTTTTGAAATAGCTTTTGGTTTCCACAACAATGATTCCGGCCAGTCCCAGCAGACCGATTAAATTGGGAATGGCCATCAGGCCGTTCATGATGTCGGCCAGCGTCCACACGAGCTGCAATTCCACCACGGCACCCACCGCTACAAAAAGCGTAAACAGGACGCGATAGGGCATTACCCACTTTTCGCCAAACAGGTATTCCAGAGATTTTTCACCGTAGTAGCTCCAGCCCAGAATAGTTGAGTAGGCAAAGAGAATCAGCCCAATGGTGACGATCAGACCGCCGATCGAAGAGCGCATGCCGGTGTTAAATGCAATCGTGGTGAGCTCGGCACCGGTTTTTCCGTTTGCCCACACCCCGCTTGAAATGATAACAAAGCCCGTCATGGAACACACAACAATGGTGTCAATAAATGTCTGGGTCATTGAAACCAGGGCTTGCGTAACCGGGTATTTGGTTTGCGCGGCGGCCGCGGCGATCGGGGAGCTTCCCAGACCCGATTCATTGGAAAAGACCCCCCGGGCTACCCCCATTCGGATCGTCAGAAGAACCGTGGAACCCAGAAATCCGCCCGTAGCCGCGGTTGGGGTAAAGGCTTTTTCAAACACCAAGGCAAAAACCTCGGGGATCTTCC
>JAADHR010000057.1 GCA_013151735.1 Calditrichota bacterium
GAAAAGTCCGTCAAATTTACAACGTGTTCAATTCTTTCGAGAGAGGGTAATGTGAGACTGTTGGCGTAATCTTCCTCAATAAACACGGCTTTAGCTTCCGAATGGCGAATAATGTGGTCGATGTCTGTTTCAGGAAAACCCTCCAGGATTGGAACCGCCACGGCGCCCCGGGTCATAATGGCCAGAAAGGCCGTAGCCCAATTGGGTGATGAATTTCCAAGAAGCACAATCGGGTCGCCTTTTTGAATATCCAGTTTAGTCAGCAGGTTCTGAATCGTTTTTACCCGACGGCCCAGCTCGGCGTAGGTAAAGGGGGTTTCCCCGACGAAAGCAAGAGAGGGGCGGGTCGCATATTTTTCGATAACCCGGTCAAAAAATTCATCCAGTGTGGTGCGCGTCAGTCCGAATTTCATCTTTAAATCCACCCTTTTTCAGTTTGATTTATTTTTCAGGAAAAACAATTTACGCAAAAAAAATAAAAAATGCAAAGGCAGATTTTAATAAAAATTGGGCAAAGGCGGCGTAGTTTACCGGAGCGACAGGGCAATCAGCCACTGGGCGAGAAAGTACGACCCCAACACGAGTGCCCGCGCGGCCGGGAATTTTTTTCGGAAGCGGTTGACAGCCAATGTGGAATCAGAAAGTGCAAAAAGAAAGGCTCCTGCAAAAGCAAAGAGAAAGGCGGTTTTTGGAGTGGCCAGCCAGTTTTCGCCGGCCTGCCAGACCATGGTGAGAATGACCATCACGTAAACGAGTACCGGGACCGTGAATGATCCAAGGTCTTTTTTCAGATAGAAAAAAATGCTCATTCCGTAAATGAGGACTATCAGGAACAGCCACCAGGTAAAGCCGAATCCTCTTCCCGCCGTAAAGGCGGAAATATAGAAGAGATGTGCAATGAGAAAACTCACCAATCCCGGAAGGAAGCGGTCTTTTGGAAGCATCAAAAATATATCGCCGGCCAGGGAAAAAAGAAGGCCGATGAGAATGGCTGTCCGATACCAGGTGTGCTGGTGCCATCCCAGATAGAGGGCCAGCACAAAAATGGCCGTTGTGGTGAGGGGCTTAAAAATATAGTGCCCGATGCGAGGGCCCGAATAATCCGTTAAAATAGCCAGAACGGCTGAAACAGCAATCAAAATGGTCAGTAAAAGAATTAACATGGATGGGCTCCTTTTTTTCCCACGAATGAATTTGAAGAAAAAGGCCGCGAGTGCGCAAATGCAACGTCAATTTGTGGATGCTTCTTTTCCCACGAATTTGCACGAATGATCACGAATAGAAACTATTCGTGTCAATTCGTGGGCTATTTCTTCTCCCAAAAATTTGCACGAAAGATCACGAATAAAAAAATTTTGTGTCAATGCATGGGCTATTTTTCTTCTTCGTAATTGTAAAGGGTATTTCTCTCCAAATCGGCCAGGGCCAATTTGTACGCAATAAAGGCCGAAAGGTAATTAACAGCCGCCTGACTCAACTGATCCTGAACACGAGCCAGCTCCTGACTGGTAATTTCTCCGTTTTCAAATCGGGCCAGACTAATTTGAAAGCTTTTTCGGGCCACCTCCCGATTTTTGTCCAGAATCTGCAGGCGATCCAGGGCTTCCTGAACCCGGCCGACCAGGGCGCGAATTTGCCGGCGGATGGAAACCTCCTGATTCTTCTGATCCAGTTCGGCCATTTTCAAGGCTGCCCGGGCGGAATTGACCTGGGCCCGATTGACGCCCCAATCCCAGAGAGGAATGCTCAGGGTGAAGGAAACGCCCTTGTTTCTGGGACGTGTTTTCATATCGGCCGTGCTGGATTGGAATAAGTCGTAGGGGCGTGTGGAAAAAGGAAGGGAAGGATCACTAATGCCCGTCAGATTGTAGTAGGCGGAGAACATTCCCTTGACCTCCGATTGGCTGTCTACCTCCCGAATGTGAATTTTGGCCAGTTCCACCTGGATTTTCTGCTCTTGAATTTCCGGCCGGTTTTTCAATGCGCGCGCAATGGCATCTGAAAGCGAAATGTGTATTTCTTTGTAAGAAAGATTGGGAATCAGGCGAATGGGTTCGTCCAGTGGCAGGCCGATCAACTGTTTAAAACTGTCCGACAGCCGTTGGTGATTCCCCCGGGCCACCATCAAATTATTCTTGCTCTGGGCCAAATCGACCCCCAACTGCATGGCTTCCACTTCGGGAATCAATCCCGCCTTGAATTTATTCTGAGCCAGTGTGTACGCATCTTCGCGCTCTTTGACTTCTTCTTTTGCAATTTCCAGCAGTCGCTCGGCCTGGTAAAGGTTGTAAAACCCTTGCGTGACGTTGTAAACCATATTGGCCGTTTCCTGTTTGTAGCGAAGCCGGGCGGTTTCGTAATTGAGTTTTGCCTTCTTGAGTCCCACCTTCAGTGTGTTCAGAGTAAAAAGAGGCTGCTGAAATTGCAGGCTAACGGACGTGTAAAAATCCTTTCGTTTGAAGGTTTGTTGATTCAGAGCCACATAGGTCGATACCTGCTCCTGGAACAGACTGGAACGCAGAGAGAAAAATCCGTTTGTAGGAAGCGGCTGGTTGACGGTCAGATTGGTCTGGTAGAGCAGAGTTCCGGTTGTGTTGTAAACGGGAAGTCCGTTGGGTACGGGAATTTCCGAAACCTGTTGGCGAAAATCCGGTGATGAAAGGTTCAGGTGAGCGTTGGTTTTAAATTGTCCTTTGGCTGCTTTTAAATTTTCTTCGGCAGATTTCAGATTTTCGTAGAGGGTTTGCATCTGGTAACTTTTCTTCCGCGCAATTGAAATCGCCTCTTCCAATGTCAGGCTGCGGACATTTTGAGAATGTAAAGGGTTTGCGAGCAAGACATCAAAAAAGATTAGGAGAAATGGAAAAGAAAGCTTTGCGAATCGGCCCACAATCAAACCTCCTGATTTAATCCTGTCAATCCTGTCGAACACGGTGAACGCCCATTTCATTCTCTCTCTGCACTACTCGTATCGCAGAGATTCAATGGGGTCCAGAAGAGCGGCTTTTCGTGCGGGGAAAATTCCGAATAAAATTCCCACCGCGGCAGAGACGCCAAAGGCCAGTACAACGCTTCCCGGGGAAATGATCGTCCGCCAGGAGGCATAAAGGGTAATGATTTTTGTGAGAACAAATCCCAGAAAGATTCCCAGAAAACCACCGATTGCGCTCAGAATAATGGCTTCCACCATAAATTGAATCAGGATGTCGCGCCGGGTGGCGCCCACGGCACGGCGGATACCGATTTCACGCGTCCGCTCCATTACCGATGCCAGCATGATGTTCATAATGCCGATTCCGCCGACCAAAAGGGAAATGCCGGCAATGGCACCCATCACAATATTAAAAATACGCTGGGTTTTTTGGCGCTGACGAACCAACGCCTCCGGCACCACAATTTGAAAATCATCCTGATTTTTATGCCGTTTTTTAAGCTGAATATCCAACAGATTGGCGGCTTCCTGAATGCGATCGGGGTCCTTTACCCGAACAACCAGCCAATCCAGTTGCCCCTGTTTCAATTTTCTGTAGAACCGTTTTCGAGCCGTCTGAAATGGAATGTAGATATCGTTGTTCATGTCGCGGAAGCTCTTGAAACTTCCGCTGCCTTGAAGCCGCGGAGGAAACGTACCAATGACCGTAAACCACAGATCGTTGATTTTGATTTGTTTTCCTACGGGATTTTGGAAATAGAATAATTTTTTCCGAATACCGTCTCCCAGTACGCAGACTTTTCGGGCCTCTTTCTCATCCCAGTAATTGAAAAATCCGCCCCGGGCAAGTGCCACACCCATCATTTGAGCGTAGTTAGGGAACGTCCCGATCACATTCGCCTGAGAATGTTCGGAGCCGCTTGTTGCTTTTTCTTCCTCCTGAATGAGCGGAAGAAAATCTTCAATCAGAGGGTTGGTTTTAAGAAGCGCCCACCCGTCGTCCGATGAAAGTCCCGGACTCTTGAGCACGCCCTGATTGTTGGAGGAACTTCCCTCGACGATCGGTTTGCTCTTGATCAGAATGTTCTGAATACCGAGCTGCGAGATTTGCTGCAAGGCTTCCTGCTTGGCGCCCTCGCCGATGGAAAGCATTCCAATCACCGCTGCCACGCCAAAAATAATTCCCAAAATGGTCAGAAATGAGCGCAGTTTGTGGGCCAGCAAGCCGGCTGTTCCAATTTCAACACTCTCTTTGAAATCCATTTTTTAGTCGTCCCAATTAGTCAATCAAACTGAAAAAATAACGTTCCGCTGGAATTTTTGCGGGCATTGCATAAACGAATCCTGTTTAAAAAATCTTTAAATAATGGCCGGTTTAATTATTTAGTCCCGCTTCATTAAAATCTATTCCTCCTGACCCTCCCCGAGACAGGGGGTGGGTTCAAAACAAGCGGTGTCCCATTTTCAAACCAGGACATTAACATTTATCCCACGATAATCATTCGCCGCACCGAGCCGCCCCTCTTTTTGGTTTTCGGTTTGGATTCCGAGGGCAGCTCTTTTCCCATCTCATGAAAGGGTTTTGTGGGATCCCAGAGTGAAACCTTTTCTCCGGGTTTTAGTCCCTTTTTAATGATGATAAAATCCTCATTCTTTTCCCCGGTTTCAACCTCACGTACTTTGGGTTTGGGGGTCAGCACATAAACAACGGTTTTTCCATCCTTTTCGAAAACAGATTCAAGGGGAACAGAGATGACATTTTTTCGGCGGTCCGTAATGATTTTACAGGTGGCCGTCATGCCGGGCTTTAGCTGCTGGGTTGTGGAATCCAGAGAGACGTTCACATCAAAAACCTTGGTGTTGGTGGCACGGTCGTTATGGGCCAGGGCCGCAATGCTGCTGACCTTTCCGGATAATTTCAGCCCGGGAACGGCATCAACGGTTACGCTGACCAACTGACCCTTCCGAATCCGGTCAATGTCAACCTCGTTAACCTTTGTCTTAACGTACATTTTACTCAAATCAGGTATTTCGAGAATGGCCTGGCCGTACCAGGGGGTGTCTCCGACTTTAACTTTTTGAAGCCCGGACGAGCCCCAAATCAGATTGTAAACCACCATTCCGTTGGCGGGCGAAAGGATGGTCATGTCCTTGAGATTTTTTTGGGCCGCTTTCAGATTGGAACGCGCCTGATCAACCGCCAGTTGGGCCTTCTGAAGAGAGGCCTTGTCGATGGCCTTTTGTGCGAGCAGTTTGTATTTGGCCTGATTCAGGGCAATTTCGGCCTTTTTCATGGACAATTCTTCTTCCTTTCGCCGGGCGTCCGATTCAAATTCCATTTTCTTAAGCTGAAGCTTGGCTTGTTCGTAGGAGTATTTCTGCATTTCCAGCTGGCTTTCCAGATCCCTTCGGGTCGATTCGATGTTGGCTTTTAATTTGTTCAGTTCGGCAATGGCATTTTTAAGATCATTCTCGCGCTTGTGAATTGTTTCTGTAATTTCACTGGTGTCGAATTGAACCAAAAAATCCCCCTTTTTAACCACCGTTCCCTCCGGAACCAGCCGCGTAATGCGGATGGAGTATCCCCGCGCCCGCGGCACGGTGATTGAAATGGAGTTGACGGCTCGTAATTCGCCCGTTGTGGTAATCGGGATGAGAAAATCTCCCTGTTGAACGGTAAACGAAGGGAGAGCGTTGGTGGAGAACGATAATTTCCAGACTAAAATCAGACCAATGATGATAACCACAGAGAGTCCCCCGTACCGAATGGATTTCGATTTCCAGGAAATTTTCATTCGCGTTCCTTTTGTTCCTTTGGTTTGGTGGATAATTTTTTCTTACCCGTTTTGGCCTGTTTGGCGGACTGGGACTTCAACATGCGTTGAATTTGTGGAGGAAGGGAACCCCCCTTTGTCAGTTTTTTCACAGGTGCCGGTTCGGGCGTTTTCCCGCGATTGGCCTCATAATCGTAGGTGAATCCCCGCTTCTGCATGCGGTCAATTTGCCGGCTTAAGGAATCGGCTTTTGCAAGATGAGCCTCATAAAAGGCGAGGCGACCCAAAGGGGCCATCCTGTCTAACGGAGGCGGATCCTGAACAAAATCTTTTTCAGACAGACCCTTCAGGACGATCACATCACAATCATTTCGCTTTCCCAGGCGGACCGCCCGTTTCCCTTTCTTGGTAAAAACGAAAGGCTTCCCGTTGATTTCTCCCACAGCCGTTGTCGGAATAAGGAGTGCATTGGGAATGGTGTCCAGAAGCACCCGGGTTTTGATGGTCATTCCGGGTTTCAAACTCGAATCCGGATTCGTAATTTTCACGTGCGCCGGAAACACATGAATGCTCGAGGGTTGATCCCAGATTTGGCCGCGAACAAAATTTTCGGGTTGTGAGATTTTACTGATGCTTGTAACCAAACCGTGATAAATCCGGTGCGGATGGGCTTCCAGCCAGAGCTGTGCGCGCTGACCGGGCTTTATAAGCTGAATGTCCACCTCGTTGACATACACAACAGATTCGATGAAATCCAAATTGGGAATCCGAATTAGTTCCTGCCCGGGACGTACTTTGTCCCCCACGCGAATTTTTCGCGAGGTCCCGCCGAACCAGGCCTCTCCGTAAACAACCATCCCCGGGGCAGGTGCCAGGAGAACGAATCGATTAATCCGGTTTCGAATATCCTGTATCTCGGATCGGATATTGGCTACCTGCAAATTCATTTGCATTAAATTGGCCTTCTGAATAATCTTCTGATTGTTAATGGATTGGCGAGCCTGTTCCAATTGGATTTGGGTCTGTTTCAGATTAATAGCAGCCTGCTTTTGGGTGACGTCGGATTCGAATCGGGAATTTTGAACTCTCAGTTTAGCGGCCTCGAGATTGTATTCGGCAAGTTTCAGTTGATCGCGCAGTTGTTCCAT
>JAADHR010000058.1 GCA_013151735.1 Calditrichota bacterium
CCGGCCGCAATGGGGCTTACATCCAACCATCGTGTTACCGGACCAAACGACGATATTTATTTTCCGGACTTTAGCGTCGGCGCCATGATGGATTTTGTCATCGAAACGTCGTCGCTGAATGCTCCCCGCCCGGTCTATTTGATGATGGACAAAGAAACCGATCAGCCGGCGGCCGGCGCAAAGGTGATTGTTTTGAAAGCGGGAAAGCGATTCATTGCACAGGGCAAAACGGTTTTATTTGGGGACGATCGCGGCAAAATTCGCCCGCTCGGCATGCAGGCCGGAGACAAGCTGCGCGCCGGCTGGGGGATGAGCAATCGCCGCTATGCCTTTGCCGAGGTTGAAATGACCCGCTCGATGCTGGCCAAGGCATCTGCCGGACAGGGGGATGCAATTGTCGTCGAGCTCCAACCCGTGCAGGGCAGCTATACCCTGCTGCCGGAAATTTCGTTCAATAGCAGCGGAGGGCTGATGTTCTCAGCCGCGGCCAACAAGGCGTTCAACGGCATCGCCCGCTTGGAGATTTCCGCCGGTACGGGCGATTTGCAGATGGTTGACCTAAACCGGTCCGGCGCGGCCTATGGTGCCGCCCTGCCAAATGGTGACTACCGCAGTGCCACCCTGTTTTTCAGGGCAGCGGACAGCGCGGACAAACCGTTTTTCCTGCCGATGAATGTTACCCTTTTGCCAAACGCCGGCAAAGAGCTGATCGTAGCGCGGGACAACATCCGCCTGCTGCCGGAAGCCGGTGCCACGGCGCAACAGTATGTGGTCTCCACCTCGCCCTTTCCGGTGCCGCAGGACGGTCTGCCGGATTCCCTGCGCCCGGCCAGCGCACTGGTGTCGCTGCATGCCTTCCCGGAAAACGCCAACATGAATGCGCTGCTCAGAATCACCATTGAAGCAGACACCCTGGAAGCCGTGGAAGCGTCCGCAATCGCCATTTACCGCTGGCAGGACGGCTGGCAGCCGGTTAACACGGAGGTGAATTTACCCTACGGCATCGCCAGCACCACTGTAACCGAGCCCGGTTTTTACATGGCCTTCCTCGACCTGACCCGCAGCGTCTCCGGCGTCAGAATCGGCGCCGCCCCTTCGAAAGCACTGCCGCACGGCTTTGCGTTGCAGCAAAATTATCCCAATCCGTTCAATCCGTCTACGCGATCACCTATCAGCTTTCTGCTGTTAGTAATGTAGATCTGACTGTTTACGACCAATTGGGACGCAAGATGGTGACACTGGCCGCAGGCCTTCAACAGTCCGGCGAGTACATTGTGCTCTGGGATGGACGCGACAGCCAGGGCAATCCGGCTGTAAGCGGCGTCTATGTGTATCGTCTTACGGTCGGGCAGTTCACGACGAGCCGGAAAATGATTTTGATACGATAGTACTCCTGAACTGCAGGAAAAGAAAAAATATTGGGGGGTTATGATAACTCTTGCGGGTGATCGACCGATCACCCCGATATCTTATTCCCTGAAGATCACCCGCACGATTATTTTTGTGCATGGCCGACGGGAAATGCAAAGTTAATCAAGCGTGCCTCCAATTTAAGGGTAATCACATGAGCATTAAACTGGTTTTATATTCTTCAATTCTTTTTTTCCTGTCAGAGTTTATTTTGATGATTGTAAAGCATTCAAAAAAGAGGGAGACCAAAATCAGGGGGGATAAAAAATCCCTTATATTATTCTGGATCACGATTCCTGCGTCTTTAACACTGGGGTTTTTTACGGCAAATTACGGAGTATGGCAGCCATTAAACTCTTATGTGGCAATAGCGGGGCTGAGTGTCCTTGCGACAGGATTTCTTATTCGTTGGATTTCAATCATTCAATTAAACAAAGAGTTTACGGTGGATGTGGCCATAACCAAAGATCACCGTTTAATGACCAATGGACTCTACAAAAAAATACGGCATCCCAGCTATTTGGGATTACTGCTCATTTGTTTCGGTCTTTCGGTTGCAATGAACAGTATAATTTCTTTAATTATAATAACGCTTCCGGTTTCCCTTGCGTTAATCTATCGGATCAAAATGGAAGAAAATATCTTAATCAAGGAATTTGGCAAAACTTATCAGGACTATATGAAGGGGACATATAGGCTCATTCCAAAATTATATTAGATAACGGAACAATCACTGCCCTTCCCCGGCCATGGGTGTCAATTTTGGGCCGGCGCGCATGCGTTTCTATTATGAGGAAAAATATGAAAGATAAAGCAGGACAAATCGGAGCCGTTCTGGGAGTGGTTTTTATTATTATGGGTTTTTCCTATTCAAATAGGGGTGTTTGGATGCTTGGATTCATTTTTCTGGCAATCGGCATATATGAGGTGTGGAAAAAAGGTCAATCAAAATAGAATGAGCTTTTTTTGCATCCCCTGTTTTTGAATCAGAAGACATTCAAACTTCCATGGATAATTAACCTGTCACTTTGGACAAACCTATTCATTGAACCGGACAGAAAGGTGGTGAATTCCTATGAAACGTCCCTTTGACTGGATTCCCCACACACGCCGGAAACGGCTGTTCTGGGGTCTTTTACTCCTTACCTTTGCGGCCATTATTGGACTGCAGATTATCGACGGCCATTTAAAAACGGCCGCTGCCCCGTCAGGAATTGTTTCATTCGAGCTTGCAGGCACACAAACACAGGCACAAAATATTCTTGCTTCATGGGGTGAAAAAGGGCGCGTCTACGCCGGATTAAGCCTGGGACTCGATTTCCTTTTTCTGGTGGCCTATTCCCTTTTGATTGCCCTCGGCTGTATTCTGGTTCTTCCGACGCTCCAGGCGAAAAGCAAATTCCTGGGTGGTGTAGGGGTCTTTCTGGCCTGGAGCCAATTTGCCGCGGCTCTACTGGACAGCGTGGAAAATGTTTCGCTTATTCAGGTTCTGGTGGGGTCCCGACTCGACGTCTGGCCGGTATTGGCACAGTGGTGTGCCATACCCAAATTTACAATTGTTGCCGCAGGCATTGTTTACATTTTTCTTGGTGTACTGATTAGTCTTGTTGCCGGAAGAGCTCCCATAGCAAAGGAAGAAGCGAAATAAAAACGCGTTATCGGATTAAAGGATACGCTAAGGAGACTGGTCTGAATCGGGAAAAATCCTATTACCTTCTATTTAATCTCTCCAAATAAAAAAGGCTCCGACAATTCGGAGCCTTTTTTTGTTCAAGGATTGTGAATCTATTAATACATGCCGCCGTAGCCGCCACCCGGAGGCATTGCAGGCATAGAGGCCTTTTCCTCTTCGGGCTTGTCTACAATGGTCGCTTCCGTCATAAGCAGCATGGAGGCCACACTGGCCGCATTTTCAAGAGCGGTACGCGTGACTTTTGTCGGATCAATGACACCGGCCTGCACCAGGTTCTCAAATTTTTCGGTCTCAGCATTGAAACCAAAATCGTCTTTTCCTTCACGGACCTTGAAAACCACCACAGAGCCTTCCCAGCCGGCATTTTCTGCGATCTTGCGAATGGGCTCTTCCATAGCGCGTTTCACAATTTCAATTCCGACCGTTTCATCTTCGGTTTCACCTTTCAGTTTTTCCAGGGCATCGGCTGCACGGAGAAGTGCCACGCCACCACCCGGAATAATGCCTTCTTCAACCGCTGCACGGGTTGCGTGTAAGGCATCTTCTACGCGGGCCTTTTTCTCTTTCATCTCAACCTCGGTGGCCGCACCAATATTCAATACTGCTACACCGCCGGCCAGTTTCGCCAACCGTTCCTGCAGTTTCTCACGATCGTAATCGGAGGTGGTGGTATCAATCTGACGTCGAATCTGGTTGATTCGGGCCTTGATGTCTTCAGATTTTCCGGCACCTTCAACAATGGTCGTATTGTCCTTATCAATTGTGACCCGTTTGGCCCGACCCAGATCGCTGAGCTGAGCATTTTCCAGCTTAAAGCCGGTTTCTTCGGAAATCACCCGGCCGCCGGTGAGAATGGCAATGTCTTCCAGCATGGCTTTTCGACGATCACCAAAACCGGGAGCCTTAACAGCAGCGCCCTTCAATGTGCCGCGCAGTTTGTTAACCACCAGAGTGGCCAGGGCTTCGCCTTCAACATCTTCGGCAATAATCAACAGGGGTTTACCCATTTGAGCCACTTTTTCCAGAATCGGAAGCAGATCCTTCATTGCGCTGATCTTTTTGTCGTAAATCAAAATGAGGGGTTCGTCCAGAACAGCTTCCATTGTATCGGGATTGGTTACAAAATAGGGAGATAAATACCCGCGGTCGAACTGCATTCCTTCGACCACCTCCAGCGTGGTTTCCGTGCCTTTGGCCTCTTCAACGGTAATCACACCATCTTTTCCAACCTTGTCCATGGCCTCGGCGATAAGTTCACCAATGGAATGGTCATTGTTGGCGGAAATGGCTCCCACCTGGGCAATTTCGTTTTTGTCTTTTACTTCGCGGCTCATCTTTTTGATCTCGTCAACAATGATTTTCACGGCCTTGTCAATGCCGCGTTTCAGGTGCATGGGATTTGCACCGGCCGTGACGTTTTTCAAACCTTCATCATAAATCGCACGAGCCAACACTGTCGCCGTCGTCGTTCCGTCACCGGCTACATCACTGGTTTTGGAGGCAACCTCTTTCACCATCTGAGCCCCCATGTTTTCCACGGGATCTTCCAATTCGATTTCCTTGGCAACCGTGACACCGTCTTTCGTGACCGTGGGGGCACCAAATTTCTTGTCAATTAAAACATTACGGCCCTTCGGACCCAACGTAACGACTACGGCATCGGCCAATTGGTCAACTCCGGATTTCAGAGCACTTCTTGACTCCATGTCATAATTAATGATTTTGGGCATGTAATATCCCCTCCTTTCTTTTTTTTGTACGTGTAAGTGTTTTATTGAAAAATCCGATTTTTTATTTACCCCTTCCCCTCATTTTCGAATTCTCTGTTTTGTTAGCACTCTGTTGAGCTGAGTGCTAAACCGAATAAAATATATAATATTTTTTCTTGAATGCAAATAAAAATATTTAATGCAATAATAAATAATTCCAATTATCAGCATAATAAAGGCATATATGGGCCTCATTCAATTATTTTATTCGATTTTTGATGGTATTCTTTAATTTTCGAGACAATGAAAGACATTCCGGCCCTCGGTGCTGGTTTTACTGTCTGCCGGGAAGTGAGTTTGGGTTTTCAAACCATAAGATCTGAAAAAATGGGGGACCGGAGCTATCGGCTGAAGCCGTTGGTGATCATAATCCGCGCGAATCGGAGGTTTGTTTTTTTTCCCGGATTTTTTACGCCTGCGGAAAGTTGTTCTCACCCCAATTTAATTTGGTTCGCAGTACCTGGTAAAAACTCTTCCCGGAGATTTTAAGCAGTTTAACCGGATAGGGTGATTTTCGGACCTCAATGGTGTCTTTTTCCGACACATTTAAGGCATCCTGTCCATCCGCCGTAAAGAGCATTTTACGGCCCTCTGAACGGGCCCGAATTTTAATGGTTCGGTCCGGGTGAATAACCAGAGGACGCTGGGAAAGAGAATGGGAACAGATGGGGGTAACAATAAGGGCTTCCAGATCGGGGGCCAGGAGCGGACCGCCGGCAGACAAATTATAGGCTGTGGAACCTGTCGGACTGGAGATAATAATTCCGTCGGCGTTGTAGGTGTTTAAATAATCATTGTCGATGTAGGTATCAATCAAAATCGTGCGGGACGAACTGAAGCGATCCATTACCACGTCGTTAAAGGCATAAAATCGGCGCTCTCTTTTCCCCTGAAAGACCCGGGCTTCCAGGGCCATTCGGGCTTCCACGGTAAAATCACCGGCCGCAATCCGATCAATCTGGCTGAAAAGCTCTTCAATGGAAACTTCCGCCAAAAACCCAAAGCGCCCCAGATTCACCCCCAAAATGGGCGCCTGGGTGTGACTCACATCGCGGGCGGTGGACAGCATGGTTCCGTCCCCGCCAAAGGCAATAATCACGTCGCAGTGGAAACCAATTTCGGAACGGGGATAATCGGCCACATCGAATGCGTTTACATTCAATTCCCGTCGGATGGTAGAGGTAATCACCGCGGGGATTGCTTTGGTCTTCAATAAGTCCAGAAAGTAAGGAATGGCATCCCGGGCTTTTTGTTTGTTCAGATTTGCAACAATTCCAATGGTCATTTCTTTGCTCGTTTTGTACGGTTTCGCGTGTCGTTACGATGCCTGCGACGTTACCTTTTTTACCACCTTTAACTCCGCCCGGTAGGACTCCAGTGTCTGCCGGATTTGCTCAGCAATACCCTCAGGATTTAACCGGAGTTTCTCGAAAAGAACAGAAACAGCCCCGTGTTCAACGAAGGCATCCGGCAGCCCCAGCCGAAAAACCTGAACATCCTTTCCGGTTCCCGAAAAATATTCCAGTACGCCGGAACCGAATCCGCCCGTAACCACATTGTCTTCAACCGTAAACACGAGTTTGAATTTCCGGGCGATTTCATCCAGTTTTTGGGTATCCAGAGGACGAACAAAGCGCATATTCTCCACGCGGGCAGAAATTCCGTTTTCATCCAGAAGGTGAGCCGCCTTTAAACTGTAATCAACCATTCGACCAACAGCCAGAACAGCGACATCGGAGCCCTTTCTCAGGGTCTCACTTTTGCCAATTTCCAATTCCCGGTATTTTTTCCGTAAGGGGACCCCCAATCCGGCACCTCTGGGGTACCGCAGGGCAACGGGGCCCTTTTCGTACCGAATCGCCGTCCAGAGCATGTCCTGGAGCTCCGCCTCATCTTTGGGTGCCATGATGATAAAATTGGGGATCATCCGCAGGTAGCTTAAATCAAACACCCCATGATGGGTGGGACCATCCTCCCCAACCAATCCGCCCCGGTCCAGGGCAAACACCACCGGCAGATTCTGAAGGGCCACATCGTGAATGATTTCATCAAACGCACGCTGCAAAAAGGTGGAATAAATCGCCACCACCGGTTTTTGGCCTGTAATGGCCAACCCCGCCGCAAAGGTTACGGCGTGTTGTTCGGCAATTCCTACATCGATAAAACGGTCCGGATGAACATCTTTCATAAAGGCCATTCCGGTTCCGTCGGGCATGGCCGCTGTAATTCCGACAATTTTTTCATCCTGATCCGCAATATCCACAAGGGTTTTCCCAAAGACCGTTGTGTAGGAGGGAACCGAACTTTTGGAAAGCGTGAGTCCCGTAAATTTGTCAAAGGCACCCAGCCCATGGAATTTGGGCGCATCATCCTCGGCAGGCTTGTATCCCTTCCCCTTAACGGTAACCACATGCAGTAAAATCGGTCCGTGCAGTTCCTTAACATCCTGCAGCGTCCGAATAAGCTGTGACAAGTTGTGGCCTTCGATGGGACCAAAATAGCGGAATCCGAATTGTTCGAACAGCAATCCCGGAGTAATTGCCGCTTTTATCGCCTTTTCAATCTGTTGGACCGTTTTCCGAATATTGGCCCCGACAGACGCCATTTTCCCCGTCAATTTCCAGACGTCGTTTTTAATTCGATTGTAAAGGGGGTTTGTTTTCATGCTGATCAGATAGCTGGAGATGGCCCCCACATTGGGCGAGATGGACATTTTGTTATCATTCAAAATAATAATAATATCTTTGCCGGAGGCTCCGGCGTTGTTTAATCCCTCAAAAGAAATGCCGCCGGTCAGTGCTCCGTCACCAATGACGGCCACGACCTTAAAATTTTCGCCCTGATAATCGCGGGCGTAAGCCATTCCAAGGGCCGCTGAGATGGACGTACTGGCGTGACCCACGCCGAAGGTGTCGTATTCACTCTCATCCACCTTTGTGAATCCGCTGAGCCCTCCGTACTGGCGAATGGTTGAAAGTTTTTCCTTCCGGCCTGTAATGATTTTGTGGATGTATGCCTGATGTCCCACATCCCAAACAATTTTGTCCTTTGGCGTGTTTAACACATAATGAAGCGCCAGGGTCAGCTCCACCACACCAAGGCTTGGCGCCAGATGGCCTCCGGTTTTACTGATCACGTTTACAAGATAGTCCCGCAGCTCCTCAGCCAATTGCGACAGCTGGGGAAGGGTTAATTGCTTGATATCCTCAGGGTAGTTTACACGATCCAACACTTTTTCAGACATACGACCCTCTTTTAGTGATTTTAATCGTTTACTCGGCACCGGCTTATCCATTTGGCACGCCAAATGGATGCCGTGTTTTATGGCATGAGTTCCAGTTGAAACCCACCGTCTTCTTTTTTGGCCAATTTCATCAACTTTTTTTCGGCCTGGTTCAGGCGCTCGGAACAAAACCGGGCCAGTTCCATGCCTTCTTCGAACATCTTAATGGAGTCCTCCAAGGACACATCGCCATTCTCAAGAGTGGATACAATTTCTTCCAGCCGCTTAAGGGCTTTTTCAAAACTCTGTTTCACCATAAACTGTTTTTTACTCCTTTTCTTTACAGGTCCCCGGCACGTTAACCAGGCCGGGGAATTTTTAGTCCAGGCCTTCAGGCATGACCTTCTTCACAACGCTGTCGGCCTTGCCCCGGTAAAATTGAAGATGCAGTCGGTCTTCCTCCTTTAAAAAAGCGGCATCCCGGACAATTTCTCCCGTTTCCTCGCGATAACAAATACTGTACCCCCGCTTCAGAATGGATTTCGGGTTCAGAGAAACCAACTGCTTTTGCAAGGAGGTTACCTGCCCCCGGCGCATTTCAAGTCGGTGAAGATAATTCGTTTCCAGGGTTTTGCTGAGCTCATCCACTCGCTGAAAATACTGTTTGATCACATCGGACGGACGCCGCAGGGCGTAACTGTTCGCCAGATAAGTGACCTTCTCTTTGTGCGTATTGATGTGCGTGTGAACGTGGCGAAACATTTTTTGGGCCAGGTGCCGGATGGTTTGCAGCAATTCCTCCCGGTTTCGGACTGCCAGCTCTGCAGCGGCCGAAGGCGTGGGGGCCCGCAGATCGGCAACAAAATCGGAAATCCCAAAATCAATCTCGTGACCCACGGCCGAAATGACCGGAATTTTCGAGCGGAAAATGGCCCGGGCCACAATTTCCTCGTTGAACGGCCACAGGTCTTCGAGGGAACCACCTCCCCTGCCAACAATCAACACGTCCACATCTCCATAGTCATTAAATTCATCAATTGCGCGCGCAATTTCCGCGGCGGCCTCTTCCCCCTGTACCCGCACCGGATTGAGAATCAGCTGAACGGAGGGGAACCGCCTGCGAATGACACTGACCAGATCCCGAATGGCCGCTCCGGTGGGCGAGGTTACGATTCCAATGCGTTCGGGGTACAGCGGGATTCTCTTTTTGTGGGCGTCGTCAAAAAGTCCCTCTTTTTTGAGCTTTTGTTTGAGTTGTTCAAACGCCATCTGGAGTTCGCCAATCCCCGCCGGCTGCATTTGCAGCACCTCAAACTGATAGCTCCCCCGTTTCTCATAAACCGTAACATTCCCCCGGGCCTGAACCTTCATGCCGTCCTGCGGCGTAAAATACAGGCCATTGTTCCGCCCCCGCCACATCACGCAGGGAATCTGGCTGTTTTCATCCTTCAGCACAAAATACATGTGGCCGGAGGAATGCCGCTTGAAATTGGAGATCTCCCCTTCCAGCCAGATGGTCGGAAGGGTATTTTCCAGGAGATGTTTGATTTTCCGTGTAATCTCGGAAATCGAGTAAATTTTCTTCCCCGGAGCGGGCTCCGGTTCCAATAGAAATTCGACCATAATGTTTGACTGTTTAATGCGTTAGCGAATGCTTGTCAAGGCTGTTTTTTTGATCGTCAGGGGCAAGTGGATTCGAAAGAGTGTTCCCTTTCCCACCTCGCTTTGTACCTCAATTTTGCCGTCGTGTTCCTGAATGATCTTTTGCGTAACTGCCATTCCCAAACCGGTCCCCCCCTGCCGGTTCGTATAAAAGGGATTGAACATATTTTCCAGGACCTCTTCAGGCATTCCAATTCCCGTGTCCCGTATTTCGATGATGGCCGATTCGTCATCAACGGAGGTTGAAATCGCCATCTTTCCCCCTTCAGGCATGGAATAAATGCAATTGGTAAAAATATTGTTAAATACCTGCCGCATCTGGTCTTCATCCACATAAACATCCGGCAAATCGGGGGAATAATTCCGTTCCACCACAATGTTGTGATCCTTCAGCAAGGGATCGTGCAGTTGAATGACATCGTCGAGTAACTGGTGCAGGTTGTGCAATTTCCGAAAAGGTTTGGAAACTTTTGTAAAATTCAGAACATTTGCCAGGATTTTTTCAAGACGATTGACTTCATTATAAATAATTTCCGCTCCCTGCTTAACCGTCTTGGGATCATCCGGATGTTCAATAATCCGACGCGCAAAACCACCAATGGCTGTCAGCGGATTTCGAATTTCGTGAGCCACATGAGCGGCCATCTTTCCAATCACGGCCAATTTTTCCGAACGTAACAGTTTATCCTGAGCTTCCTGCAACTGTTTAAAGGCTTCATTTAACTGGGCGACTTTGTTTTCCAGGGCCTTGTATGCTTCTGCATTTTCAATGGCCAATGCCGCCTGATTCGCAAACAGCGTGAGCAGCTCCACCCGATCCTCTTCAATAGGGAATTCACTGTATTTGTTATCGGCTACAATGACCCCGATGGCTCGTCCCTTTGCAATGAGCGGAACCGCAACAAAGGATTCAATCTGAAAGGTCTGTTTGAATTCTTCCGGGACAAAGGGATTATCCCAGGTGCGATCCACCTTAAAGGCCCGTTTCTCCCGAATGGCTTTGACCAAAATATTGTTCTCATCTGAAAGGGGTATTTGCACCTTTTGTACCAATCGTCCAAACGGAGATTCCTCCTGAGGGATACTGGTTCCGTACTTTTCTAAAAAGGCTTCCAGGTTGGCGTGATCTTTTGACAACTCATTCCACACATCCCGGGCTTCTTCCGCATTCATCGGACCCACACCCACTTTGCCTTCCAGCACATTTTTTTCATGATCGATGAGAAAAATCATGGCCCGGCTAAACCCAAGAGCACAGCCCGCCGTAATGCTGGTCAGAATCAGGTGCATCAACTCCCGTAAATCCAGTGTTCGCTGAAGCGCCTGCCCCACCTGCCGAAGAATCGTCAGCTCGTAGGTTTGCTTTTCCAGCTGGGTGACGTCTTCCCAGATCGACAGAAGTCCGCTGATTTCATTATTATCGTCGCGAAGAGCCACACAATTTACATTAACCCGAATGCCCCAGCCCTGCGCATTCTGCAGGTTAACCGTAGGAATTTCAACCGACTCTCCGGTCTCAAGAACCTGTTTGAACTTGGTGCAGATTTCCTTCTGACTGAGAAGATCGCAGTCCAGGATATTTTTGCCGATAAACAGAGACGCATCGGGGGCCGCCATCATCTGAACAAAAAAGGAATTAACCCGGACAATAACGCCGTCCTTATCTGTCGAGAGAATTCCCACCGGCGCATAGTCGATCAGGCGCTCCAGATAACTGTTGGTATTGGTAATTTCTTCCTGGAGTTTAATATTCCGTATCTTGATTTCATGGGTTACAAACACGTTCTGAATGACATTTACCAGCTCATTCAACCCAAACGGTTTGTTCAGATAGGCGCTGATTCCCATTTCCAGAAGCCGGCTTTTCCGCTCGTCATCATGCGTGAGGGCGGTTAACATGATCACCGGGATATTTCGGAATTCCTGATACTCCGGATTGGTGATGAGCTCTTTGTAGAGCATTTCCCCGTCGATATCGGGCATCATCAAATCCAGCAAAATCATGTGGGGATGATGTTCCTTAATGCGCCGGAGCCCCTCCCGACCGCTAAAGGCAGCGACGTATCGTAAGCCGATACGCGTCAACACCACGCGGCTGAGATCATGCAGACTGGCATCGTCGTCAATGACCAAAATTGTTTTTTGTGGGAATGTTTTTGGTTGCGCAAACACCATCTTTTCGGCTCCCGGAAGGAGTTCTCACTCCTTTAATTCCAAAACGTCTCTCTTTGTTTCCAAACAAGAGCCAATTTTTGCGTTTGGAGAGGCCAAGAATAAAAAACACAAAAATCCGACATTTTTAAAAAATTTAGGATATTTGTGTTTTGATCATCGTAGCGCTGAAAGCATGCGAAGCTTCGCCGCGTATTCGGTGGCGAAGCCTCAAAAAAATAGTTCCTCAAAAACGCAAAAATCAACGGATTTTTTTCTTATGCCGATTCTTTCTCAGACGTTTTTTTCGCTTATGAGTAGCAATCTTATGACGTTTTCTTTTCCGACCGCAGGGCAATGCCATTCCTCCTTTCTAATTTTTTTTCGAAATCATCCTTGTTTTTAGCTTGCCAGAGGACCAAAACAGAGAGCTCATTCCGGCCTCCGATCCGACTGTACGTCTTTCAATCTGAGCTGTTCTTCCACATATTTTTGAAAATCGGGTGACGGCTTGAAATGAGGCACTTTCCGGGGCGGAATCAAAACTTCCTCCCCCGTTCTCGGATTTCTGGCCTTCTTGGCCTTTCGATCCTTCACCTGAAACGTTCCAAATCGCCGCAGTTCCACCCGATTGCCTTTTCCCAAAGCATAAGTAACCGTTGCCAGAAAGGCATCCACAACAGCCGCTGTTTCCAGCTTTGTTAAACCGGTGCCTTCTGCAATAATATCGACGATATCCTGCTTGTTCACAGAGGTGTCCTCCGCCTTTCTTTAGAAGCCGGCTACAAATTTAATTCCAATTGGTAACGAAGCATAGGTGCCGATTGAATCTTCCCCAATATCCCCTGAACATCCGAAAACAGAAGATCAAATACGGTCCGCTTTCGCTTTTGCATCTTTACCAAACTCGGTTTACCCCGGATGCCGGCCATTTTGGCCGCCAGTTGAATGGCATCTTCATAGGTCCCAAGTTTGTCCACAAGACCCAATTTCAGGGCCTGTTCACCGGTAAAAATCCGGCCATCGGCAATCTTCAGGACCTTGTCTTCAGGAATATGGCGTTCTTTGGAAACGACGTTTACAAATTGATGGTACGCATTGTCGATGTATTTCTGCAAATAGGCCTTTTCTTCCTTCGTCATTTTTCGAAAAGGGGAACCGGTGTCTTTAAATTTCCCGCTTTTGACGACATTTACCTCGACCCCTAATTTTTTCAACAATCCGGCCACATCGGTAGTTTCCAAAATGACGCCGATACTCCCGGTTGTGGTGCCGGGATTGGCCACAATCGAATCGGCTCCACAGGAGACGTAATACCCTCCCGAAGCAGCAACACTTCCCATGGACACAACAACGGGCTTTCCGGATTCCCGCACCTTTCGAATCTGTTCGTAAATTTCCTGAGATGCCGCCACACCGCCCCCGGGGCTATCCACCCGAAAAACAATTGCTTTAATGGAGCGATCCTCACCGTAGCGCTTGAATTGCCGCACCAGGTCGCGGGAATCGTAAATAACGCCCCTTAACTCCACCAGAGCAATCTTGTCGCCTCCGCTGGAAATGGTGGTAATATTGCTTCCGGGAACATTTCCAAACGAAAACAAGAAAACCATCAAAATGATAATAAAGGCTGCCAGGAAAATTCCACCCAGCACCCAGTCCTGTTTTCTGGCCATGGGTCTTTTCTAAGTTTAGTAACTCAATTATTTTTATTGCCCTAAAGTATAATAAAAAAATACCCAAAAGTCAATAAAAAAACAAACGGAACGTGTTTACCATTTCCCGTAAACCGCCTGTCCGCTGAAAGACCGATTTAAGGGTGGCTGATTTTTTTGTACTCCTCACCTCGGCGTTTTTTCGCAACTGGTGAGATGGGCGTATTTAATTTTCACTTCTTGCCG
Organism: Calditrichota bacterium; assembly: GCA_013151735.1. Taxonomy (NCBI): domain Bacteria; kingdom Pseudomonadati; phylum Calditrichota; species Calditrichota bacterium. Next base: position 13,810 of record JAADHR010000058.1, read on the forward strand.
CGCTGCTTTTCGGGACTGGATTTTTGCAAGGAATCCTTTTCATGCTGCTCCAATTCCAATTGGTGAATACTCTTGAAATTTCGGGGTTCTTTGGCTAAAGAATCCGCCCGGGGTGAACAGGTTGTGGTCGTATCTGCCGTTTCGGCCGCCTTTTGCTTCGCATGATCCTTCGAGCACCCGCTGAATAAAATCATCACAAAAAGCAGCCCAACTGCCATTTTTTCAAGACGTTTCATCAAAAGTCCTTTCTCCTTCATTTCACACGATTTGGTTCGACGTTTCTGCTGGTTTTCCAGTCGCTAAAATTTGGAATGATATTGCCATTAAGGCGTCATTTCAAAGGGCGCAGGCCTAAAGCCAGCGGTTACACTGTGATTTGCAGCCCTGCTTCCTCCCTGTAAAAAGCACGTCCAACGGCTACAGTCGGATTCTAATGAACCAGAATCAACCGGCCTCGTGCTGTTTTGTGAGACATTTTTACCTGATAAAAATAAATACCGGCATACCGGCGGGCAAACCCCGTAAGTTTGCCTGAACTCTGTTTTCCCCGGCTGTGGCCTTCCCCTGGAAAAGGGTTCGCACGCGCCGCCCCAGAACATCGTACAGATAAATATTTACCTGTGCAGGTCTTGACACCGTAAACTGAAGGGTGGTTGAGAAACCGTTTTTTGCCGAAACCGGGTTAGGGTAATTCTGTTCGAGCGTAAAATTTTCCGGAAGAACGGAGGGACTTTCAGCGCTGGTGTCCACATCAAAAAAATCGAGAATACGCTGCATCACCTGATTTCGTTGATCCGCCTGGTAAATCATTTCGAAAGGAAAGGCCATGTACACAAGCCGACCCGTTTGGGCGCTGTTCCCAAATTTGCCTTCGTACTGAATGGCCGCCCCTCCCTGGCTGTCTTCGTTTACTCCATCGTAAATCATGGCCAGTACACTCCCCCCGGCAGGCTTAATGCCGTCCGGGTAGTCCACATTGTAACCGCCGTGGCTGCCGTCGTCAAATTGGATGTGCGTGAGACCGTGGAAAATGCTTCCCGTTGTGCCGGAAGCCGAATGCACCTTCCCGGCCCGATCGGTTACGTATGCCGCTTTCAGGTAATCGCGGTAAAACGCCTGATCGGCAGAAGACCCCTTTTCCACCAGATCGTAACCAATCTCCGAACCGGAGACGAATAAATCCCCGCCTTTTTCCAAAAATGACTTCACCTTTTCTTGTTCGGTCGCACTGAAACTTTCCGTGTCTGTTCCTTCTTCTCCCAAAATCCAATCCACGGCCGCAAAGTCCGCCAGATTAATCTTTCCTGTTTCAATGGCCTCGTTGGAGGCAGCGCTAAAGGCAATGTGCCGCGCCCAGAGGGCCTGGGCATGCTGGCGAATAAAATCACGGGTGTTTTTTGTGCCGGCAACCCGATCGAAACCATTTACCACCAACAGGCGAGGCGCAGCTTTCAACGTGGTCGCAGCCAGCATTTCCGTGGCACTGCTCAGGCCCGCGGCATTAACGGCCTGCACGCGGAAATAGTACACCGTATCCGGGAGCAAATCCGAAAAAACTGCCAGCGAATCCGAAAACAGGGTTCCCTGATCAAAATCTGTACCATCCAAACTCTTGGAGATCAGATACCCGGTCGCTCCGGAAACGGGCCGGAAGCCCACGGCAATTTTTCCATCACCCAGGGACTGGGCAAAAAAATGGGTGGGTTCAAAGGGAGGAATGGAATCCAGCGAGGATACGAAGTGATCCCGAAGCGCCCCCCACAATTCCTTTCGGGGGCCGTCGTAACCCAGGGCCCAGATGCCAATTCCGGCCAGGTCCTTTTTCAGGACCAGATTGTACTTCAAACTCAGGCTCAGGCTGTCATCGTACCAGCACTGGTGCCAGTTCGTCCCGTCATTAAAGGTGTACCACGGTGTTTGAGAATAGGAATCCCAGCGTTTTCCGTAACGTTGAGCCGCGGGTTCAGCCTGCTGGTAGGTTCGTGACCCCACAGAACTGATAATGCCCGATCCGGGTTTGTTCGAGTTGGTCTTCCATTCGTATCCGTAATAGGGCACACCCAGAATTAATTTTTCACGATGGTAGTCAGAGGCAATCAGATAGTCAAGCACCGTATTCGTCACATTGTAGGTTCCTCCCGTCAGCGGGGCCACCGCACCCGAATTGGACGACCCCGACCAGTGGTAGTCGTAACCCATAATCATCATGCCGTCCGTTCCGGAGGCCAGTGCCCGGCGGTCGAACCGTCCGCCCCAGTTCACAGCTGTTGTGGCAATGGTCACGCGTGATCCGGGGATGGCGGCGTGAAAAGAATCCGTGAGGGCGGCCATGAAAGATGAAAGCGCCCGGCTGTCGCTGCTGTACGGAAGTTCAAAATCCACGTTCAGTCCGTCCGCATGTCCCTTTTTAACCTCGGCAACAGCCGTTTGAATAAAACGGCTTCGGGCAGCCGCATTCGTAAGAATGGAGTGGATTTTATCCTTATTAAAACAGATCGCCACCAGGTCTACCCGGACTCCATGGCTGTGAGCCTTGTTAATCAGGGACCACACCGGCCAGCCGTGGTGGTTGGTGATTCGTCCGGATCCGTCGAATTCGGCCCCAAAATAGGCAATGGTCGTCAAAAGAGAATAATTTAAATACGCCGCACTGGACCAATACGGCAGGTAACCGTAGATCACTTTTTCCGGGGCCGTGGCGCGGTGCAACAAAGGCAGCACAACCGCAGGCTTTTGGAGACTCCGATAAACGGGCGGCTCTCCTTCGTGGCGGGCCAATTCCAATTGGTGAATGAGGGGGTGCCGTTCCTGCGCGTGCGCGAAATCATTAATCTGCAGAAACATAAAAATGGAACCGGCAATAACGAGAAACCAGATCAACCAACGAACAATTTTTGAAAGAGTCATTTTTCTTCACTTTTTTTGGGTTGAACATTCTACAAGCTTAAATCAAAACCTATTAAAATTTACGTAAAATTGCAATAAATTCTCTTGCTTTTTCCATGAATTGGCTGTAAAATTAATGTGACCAGGATTCTGAAATGGTGAGTCTGCTTTAAAAAACTTTTGGCCACCAATTTCACGAATTTACACGAATTGTTTTTTTTGAAATTAAATTTGTGCAATGTGTGTAATTCGTGGTTTTTAGAGTGACTACCTTCATCGAAACGGAAAAATATGCAAAACGAACTGAGTTTCAAATCGTCAATTATTTTAATTGGTATAACCTTCGTAACTTAGCGTCTTCGTGGCAAGAACTTATAAATAATGCAGGTTAGGAGCCAACGTATGTTTATTCAGACCCCTCAAAAACTCAGCGAACATGTACACTTTATCGGCAGTCCCATGGTGTGTAACTTCGTGATCGATGCACCGGAAGCCTCCCTCATCGATGCCGGATACACCGCTTCGGCGCCGGAACTGGAAGCAGAGCTCACGCGCATTCTGGGTGCGGTCGACCGGCTTCGGTTTCTCTTTCTTACACATTCTCATTACGATCACGTCGGAAGCGTGGCGTTTCTCAAGCGAATCAACCCACAGCTTACGGTTGTCGGGCACCCCCGCCTGCAAAAAATTTTTTCCAATCCCGGTGCACTTTCGCTCATTCGGGAACTCAATGCTCAGGCAGAACGCTTTTCTCCTCTTTCGGAAGCGTACCGTGAAAAAACACGCATCGATCATCTTACACTGGACCGGCCGGTTGAAGACGGCGAGACTTTCCAATTGGGCAGCGGAATAACCCTCCAGGCGATGTACTCTCCGGGGCACACCCGCGACTGCACCTGGTACTATCTGCTCCCCGACCGGGTTCTCTTCGGGGGAGACGGCCTGGGCGTGTACACCGGCGACGGCAGCGTGATGGCCGAATTTACATCCAGCTTTGAGAGTTTAATGGCCTCCCTCCGGCGGCTGCAAACCCTGGATATTGAGATTCTGGCCCTGCCTCACAGCGGTGTGGTCGTGGGGAACCAGGCCGTCAAAGAGCATATTCAAAAAACCCTGGATGAAAACCAGCGTTACCACGACCGTATTCTACGAGGCCTGCAAGAACACCACGGAAATCATCAAAAAGTGGTCACCGACATGATCCGGGAGGAATACGCAACCCGCGGCATTTATCAACCGGAAGAAGCCTTTCGGCTTAATCTGGAGGCCATGGTCCGGGTGGTGGCCCGGGAACTGAACCGTTGAAAAGATATTCTGACGCACTGAAAGAAAAGGACGTTTTGAAAACAAATCAGGCGTAAAATGCTGCATCTCCGTAACGGCCATCCCCACCTACCGGAATGATCCTGTTCCATTTAATTCTTACTGCGCGGCGATCTCAGCATTCAATTAAACCAAAAACAGACACATTCCCTGCTATTTTTCCGATTTTTTCAAAGAATTTTCTTGCGAATTTATTTGATTTTAAATATATTAAGACAGGTTGGGACATTCAGGTCATTCCGCAAAAATTAACACCCAAAAGCACGTATAAAATCGAAAAACAGTATAATCGTCTTTTTTGAAAAACAGCATTGATTCAGGAGCAATTCAAGCAGAAAACGCCTGTCTGCAAAAGCCAGATACCGTTTTCCCAAACCATCGAATAATTTGCCGTGATGAATTTTCCTCAACGATTTTTTTACCTGTCCGTTTTGGTTGTGCTTTTCTTAGGCTGCTCAAAAGAAAGAGCACGCCGTCCTGCAAACGCCGCCTCCCCCGGTGGAACCGTAAAGATTTCCACATCCGTAGAAACAGAAACGCTCGATCCCCAGAAAATTCTTTTCCTGAGCGATTTGCAAATCGCCTCCCACATTTACGAAGGGTTGGTTGGAATTGATGACAATCAAAACCCCTTTCCGCTTATTGCAAAAAACTGGGAAAAATTGGACAACGGCCGCCGCATTCGGTTTCGCCTGCGGAAGAATGTGCGTTTTCAGGACGATCCCTGTTTCCCCGGCGGTGTCGGGCGCCCTCTAACGGCCAGTGATGTGCTCTTTACTTTTGAAAGGCTGGCTGATCCGGCCGTTAAATGTCCCAGTTGGTATCTTTTTGCCGGGAAAATTATCGGCATGGACGCCTTCCACGCGGGAAAGTCCTCGTCTATCTCCGGCATTCGCGTACTGGCTCCCGACGAAGTCGAATTTCATCTGACAAAGGCCTATTTTTCTTTCCTGAAACTTTTGGCCACACTTCCGGCTCAAATTGTCCCCAGAGAGGCTGTGGCTGCTTACGGTGCGACCTTCGGGCGCCATCCTGTAGGCACAGGCCCCTTTCGCCTGGTTAGCTGGAAACCCCTCCGCGAGGTTCTGCTGGTACGGAACGACCACTACTGGCAAACCGACTCAAAAGGAAACCGCTTACCCTGCATTGAAGCCTTGCAAATTAAGCTGATTTCCAATCCGGTCCTGCGGAAGTCTGAATTTCTAAAGGGAAATCTGGATTTACTCACTGTGCGGGAAAAGGATTTTGTAGAGCTTCGAAATCAACCCGACTTTGGCTCGAAATTTCGAGTGGCTCGAAAAATCGCCAATTTGGGAGTCCGGTTTTTTGGATTTTCAATGGATAAAAAAACGCCCCTCAGCCGGAACCCCCGGCTGCGACAGGCGGTTGTTCGCGCCTTTCAACGCGAAAAGATTAACGAAAGCAACCCTCTGCCTCTCACACCTGCCAGAAGTTTTGTCCCCCCGCTTTTATTAAACGGCCACACGTTTTCCTGGTACCCCTACACACCGAAAGCCGCTCGAAAAATAGTTCGGGAGATGGGACCGGCTATTCAAAACTACACGCTGAAAATCAGTTCGAACATTAACACGCCTGAGGTAGATGTGCTTTGCCAGGCGATTCAGGATTTAGGGCTGCACTGCAAGGTGAAGATTCAACCCGTAAAATACTACGCCCATATTTTAAATGATCGCCCGGATATTTTTCGCGTGAGTTTTGTGCCCAGTTATTCGGACCCTGAGGATTACTACGCCCTTTTTTATTCCCAAAACACCGGCAGTACCAATTTAACCGGCTTCAAAAACCCTCAATTCGATGCCTTTCTGGAACAGGTTTTCTTCGAGCAAAATTCGGATAAACGTCAGGAGTTGTTTTTTCAAATGGAAAAAATCCTGGCACAAGAGGTTCCGGCCATTTATTTACTTCAAACGCCCCCAAATTATGTGCTGATTTCTCGAAAACTACGTGGTGTCACCATGCAAATGACGGGCACAGATTTTCGCCGTGTCTGGATTGAGAGGTAACGTGTCCCATTTTGTAAGCCTGAAAACGCGGGCAGGTCTGTTTTTAATTGCCTCAACCATCCTCTTAATGACAAGTCTTCTGACTTTCCTGTATATTTCAGGACGAAAAAACGTTGTGATTTCGGCTCGCCGGGATGTTCTCCATTACACACAGCTTTTTACCGAAAATGCCAAATCAGAAATCGCAAACCGGTTTCTTGAGTTGAGCAATCTGCAGTATCAGATCGAGAAGGTACCCCTCAAATCGGGCGTGACCATTGGCCAGAAAAACCCCTGGCGGCTATCCGTGGAGCAATTTCTGGCGGGATATGCCCGGAAATACCGGTTTTTGCTCTTTAAGAAAGGAGACTGGGATCAGTACTTACTGGCCAAACCGGTTAAGATTTTCGGCGGAGAAATTCGGATTCGGTTTGACTGGATCCAAACGGCTCCGGTACCCTCAAAATTGCTGAGACGATCTGAGGACGATTCCGCCTTCTGGAAAGTATCGCCGAAAAATATAATCAGTCAGAACCGCCTGCTTTACTTGCGGTCATTTTCATCCGGTAAGAATAATGGGATGGTGATCGCCGCCGTTTCGTCCGATGTGTTTCCCGAGCAAATTATACAGAACCTTAAGCTCCCCAATCAGGTGTCGGCACTGGTGACGGAATCCAACGGGCTGGTTCTGTTTTCCCCCCGAAAATCGGACATAAACCGATTTCTCTCTCGGGTTCGGCCTGAGATTCAGCGGTTTCTTGGAAATTCGTCTGCAACAGAACCGGGAGTTTTCTTTCGAAAAGGCTCCCGCATTTTTCGTGCGGAAATGTTAAGCGTTCCCCCCTTCCGCATCATCTTTGAAAAGAACATATCCCCGGATTTTGAAGCCCTGAATGCCACGCTCCTGCGAATGATTCTCTTTGCCGTCGGAATTCTGCTTCTTGTTCTGGCCGTGGTGTGGTTTATGGCCAAGCGCATGACCGATACATTGGAAAACGTTTCGGCCGTGGCCACACGGGTGGCGGAAGGCGACTTTTCCCAAAAAATCGCCATTCGTCGTCAGGACGAACTGGGAACCCTGATTGACACATTCAACGACATGATCGACCGGACACGAGCCAGCTACCAATCCCTTCAGGAAGTAAACCGAAAATTGTCCGAGAAGGTAGATGAGCTGACACGCACCCGGGCCGAGCTTTCGCAAAAGCAGCGGTTGGCCATTATCGGCGAAACGGTCTCAAAAATCTCGCATGAAATTCAGAATAAAATCGGCGGCGTTAGCATCTGGCTGCAAAATCTTGAAATGGAGCTCAAGGAAAATCCTGCTGCCCGCGCCTACATTGAGGAAATGAAATCGGCGCTGCGTTCTTTTCTGGAAATGCTCACACACTTCAAGCGCTTCTACCGGGAACCGCAACTGGAAAAAAAACCGGTTCTTATTTCCTCGGTTCTGGAATCTGTCCTGAAACAATTTTCAGATGAAATTCGGGGAAAGGGATTAAAAATAGAACGCAAGGAGAGCAAAGGACTTCAACCGATCTGGGCCGACCCGCAGCAGTTGGAGGAGGCCTTTCTGAACATTTTGATCAATGCCATTTACTATTCCCCTCCGGGGGGAAGGGTGACGATTGACGTCCGGACCAATTCGGACTGGGTGTTCGTGTCCTTTTCCGACGAAGGACCGGGCATTCCGAAGGAGCACGCACACAGCCTTTTCCAGCCGTTTTTTACCACAAAATCCAGCGGCAGCGGCCTGGGGCTGGCTATTGCAGATTCGATTGTGCGGGCGCATGGCGGAAAGATTTCCTTCCGAAATGTACCGGAGGGGGGCGCGGAATTTAAAATTCAGTTGCCCATTGAAAATAAAACCGCCGCGAATGCCTGAACTAAAAATTTTTGGTAACCATAAGCTTTGAAAAAATTGGATTTTATTAGTTGTTTTTTTCAACCCACCCCCTCGCTCCCCCTCCCTTATTTAAGGGAGGGGGATGGGGGGAGGGTCAATAACAGAAAAATGTTCCGTGATAACCTATTTTTCAATTACTTGTAAAGCGATCCCATATTAATGGCATATCAATTTTTGTCAAAAACTATAATCCTATTTTGTTACGAGCCATTACCTATGTCAGAAATCTTGATTTTTTAAAACTTTCTAACCATTTTTCGTGAAAATTCGTGCCCATTCGTGGGAAGTTCCTGTCTTATTTTAGAGGATTCGATGAAAATTCTAATTGCAGAAGACGATCCGGCCACTCGGCGGGGTATTGAAATTTTTCTCCAAAATCAGGGATTTGATGTGGTTTCGACCGAAAACGGAGCGGCCGCCTTGCGTGAGCTTGAAAATCAGCTTCCGGATGTGGTGCTTTCGGATGTCAAAATGCCGCGCATGGGCGGATTGGACTTTCTTCGCGAAATCCGTTTGCGTGAGCCAAATCTTCCGGTTCTCATGATGACCGCCTTTGCCAGTGTGGAGGACGCCGTCCAGGCTATGAAGCAGGGAGCGGATGACTATTTAACCAAACCTCTCAATTTGGAAGAACTGCGGCTGAAACTCAATCGGATTCAGGAAAAGGCTGTCCTTCTGGAAGAAAACCGCGCCCTGCGCGCCCAACTGAAACGGCTGGAATTTCCGGAAATCGTGGGAACCAGTAAACCTATTCGGGAGGTTTTTCAGCTGATTGCCAAGGCCGCCGCTGACCCGGATATCCCGGTGATGATTTACGGCGAGAGTGGCACGGGAAAAGAGCTGGTAGCACGGGCCATTCACACGCGGAGCCGTCGTGCACAGGCCCCTTTTGTGGCTGTCAATTGCGGCGCCATTCCTGAAAATTTGATCGAAAGCGAGTTGTTTGGCCACAAACGCGGGGCGTTCACCGGTGCGGTTCGGGATAAAGAGGGGCTTTTTCAGGCAGCGCAAAACGGCACCCTTTTTTTGGACGAGGTCAGCGAAATGAGTCCTCAACTGCAGGTAAAATTGCTGCGGGTTTTACAGGAAAGCCGGGTGAAGCCGGTAGGAGGAACGGTCGAAATCCCCGTAAACGTGCGGATTCTGGGCGCATCCAACAAGGACCTCCGCAAGGAAATGGCCGACGGACGTTTCAGGGAGGATCTGTTTTACCGGTTGAATGTGCTGGAAGTAACCCTGCCCCCCTTGCGCGAGAGACGGGACGACATTCCCCTTCTGGTACACCACTTTGCCGAAAAATATCGAAAAGACGGGGGAGAACCAAAACATTTCTCACGAAAAGCATTGGAGCGTCTTTCATTCTACGATTGGCCGGGCAACGTGCGGGAATTGGAAAATACCGTTCGGGTAACGCTGGTTTCCGCTCCGGGGAAACTGGTGAATTCGGCAGATTTACCCCCCAAAATCACCCGTCTAAAACCCGTCAGCGATTCAGGAACCGGGCTTTGGAAATGGGACGGATCGGACTACAAGTACAATCTTCAAAAGGTTGTGGAAGCCTTTGAACGGGAATTTCTCACCTTCCATCTGCACGAAACGGGAGGCAACGTGTCTCAAACAGCAGAAAAAATCGGTCTGTCACGGGTGGCGTTGCACAAAAAAATCAAACTGTACGGGATTAAATAAACCCGGAAGTCCCCGACCGGAGGTCCCCGGCACGTCAAACGTGCCGGGGACTTCTAAATGCAGACCGGGTTGCCAATAAAATACCTGTTAATTTACTTTTGCAGTGAAAACGTAACGTTACACTTTTTTACA
>JAADHR010000059.1 GCA_013151735.1 Calditrichota bacterium
TAAGATAAACCCAAAAAGGCAAAAGCCCAACAAAATAAGATGTTAAGCGAGCGAAGCCGAGTTTAAAATCTGTAGCGCCTGCCTGCCTCAGGGGGCTCCGCCCACTTTTCAGGGCGGAGCTTCATCCAACAATTTTTTTGATCGGACAATACTCGATGAGTGTCATCGTTCCTGCTTTGGTGAATAGCACGAAGTAGTCGCGCATTTTCGAAAAGGAGGGCAACCCGTCCCTTGGAATCCGGCAGCAGCTTGTGGAGCGGCTGAACAGACAGCAGGCAATTATTGAAAAAACCAAACAAATGGAAAAAGCTATCTTAGGCGGCGGCATTGACGATGCCATTTTTGAAGGCGATTGGGAATGGGTGGAGTTGGAGGAAGTGATAAAAGAAAAACAAAACGGTTGGACGACGCGTACACATGCGTGAAGGATCCGCTGATTCATAAGGAGGAGATTCATGAATTTGGAAATCATAAGTGAAGAAGCCGTATCCAATGCGCGTCCCACGCCAATCCTGTTTTTGCATGGTATGTGGCACGCTGCATGGTGTTGGGCGGAGCACTTTATGCCCTATTTTGCCCAACAGGGATACGTATCCTATGCGTTGAGCCTGCGGGGTCACGGGGGGAGTGAAGGACGGGAGCGCCTGCGCTGGACATCCCTTGCGGATTATGTAGCGGATGTAACCCAGGTGGTGAATCAGATGGAGAAACCGCCGGTATTAATAGGGCACTCTATGGGGGGATTGATCGTTCAGAAGTACCTGGAATCAAATGAAGTACCCGCTGCAGTGCTGTTGGCATCTGTGCCACCCAAAGGGGTGATTCTGGCCACCCTGCGGGTCGCTTCTCGGCACCCGATGGCGTTCATGAAGGCCAACCTAACGCTGAGCATGTTCCCGGTGGTCAGTACCCCGCAACTGACACGGGAGGCATTCTTTTCAGCGGACATGCCCGAGGAGAAGGTGAGGCATTACTTTTCACGACTGCAGGATGAGTCGTATCGTGCCTATCTGGACACAATGGGATTAAACTTACCGCGGCCCAAGCGGGTGAAAACACCGCTGCTGGTGTTGGGGGCAGCCAACGACGCGCTCTTTTCTCCCCGTGAAGTTGAGGCAACCGGGCGGGCGTACAACACGAGGGCAGAGATTTTTCCCAACATGGCACATGATATGATGCTGGAAGACGGGTGGCAGAGGGCAGCGGACCGGATACTGGGTTGGCTGAACGAGCGGGGCTTGTGACGGCCAACTGTGCGGAGAGGGTGTCGGGCGGCGAAACGCGTGTGCCCGCCCGCCGGATATAGCGCGCAGCCATGCCGTCCGGCGTCTCCCATTTTCCGAAGGTGAAAGGCTTTGACAGCCTGGGTTCTGTGGCCTTTTGCCAATGGAATTGCCGGGTCAGGGCCGGAACATCCGCGTTGCGTTCGCGCAGCGGCGGAATGCGAATGGGAAAGACATTGAGGCGAAACTACAAATCTTCGCGGAAGCGCCCCTTTCTGATCATCCCCTCCAGAACGCGGTTGGTGGCAGCCGATTTCAGTATCCACTTGCGGTACGATCCCGAAACATCGGAATGCGATTTTCGTATTATGGGTTAGAAACTGGCGTCCGATTTGAAAGCGTTCGGATTGGTCAATCATGCCGTCTGAACGGAAACAAAAGTCGAGTAATCGGATTCAAAAGAGGTTGAGGTGATACAAATAAACCGTTTTCAGATTCTGTGCCTTAATGCCAGGTGATCGGGAGGATAAAATACGATGGAATTCAGGAAATATGTGATTTTAATTTCGCTGATTTTATTAACTACAGGATGTGCTTCCATGAAAAAGACAAAAATATTCACTTTTACAGGGGACAGGCCGGCTGTCCGCGAAAAAATAACCGAGCAGGATATTGCCGCCTTGCCGTCGGTTGTGCAAAAATACTTGCGCTACACGAACATCGTTGGCAAAGAGAAAATCAAGACCGTGCGCCTGAAACAGGGCGGCGGTTTCCGCCTAAAGCCGGAACGGGATTTCAAAAATATGAAGGCGGTGCAGTATTTCAACGTGGATTCCATGGAATTCTATTGGCGTGGAAAGATCAGCGTCATCACCGCTACCGACCGTTTTATCGACGGCAAAGGCGACCTGACCGTAAAACTGCTCGGCTTCATTCGGGTGGCCCACGCCGAGGGGTTGAAAGTGGATCAGGGCGAGATTCTGCGTTTCTTAGCCGAGGGCGTCTGGTTTCCGTCTGTATTCGTAAACGACTATATCCGCTGGCAGGCTATTGATGACCGCGCGGCCAGAGCCACCATTACGCGGGACGGCCTTTCCGCCTCGGCCACTTTTTTCTTCAATAAGGAAAATCAGGTGGAGCGAATCCTCGCGGAACGCTATATGGACAAAGACGGCAAATTCGAGCTGGCAACCTGGGAGATTCAAATCAAAGAATACAAGGCCTTTAACGGGGTGATGATCCCGAGCCTGTCACATGTGGTGTGGAAACTGGACAGCGGCGACTTTTGCTATTACAAGCCGGAAATTTTCAGCATTGACTATAACGTGCCGCTGCCTTATTGACGGGAGGACGATATGCGCATAGCAAAATACAACGTCCTGATGCGTTCAATCTGAGGGGGGTGAGTTCAACCCCTCTCGGGGTTGGGAAATTTCTTGAGAGACCGTTTTCTACAAACGTTGAACGCCTTTGGCGTTCATGGCCAATTCAAGCGGTTTTGGTCATTGAAAAATTGGAATTTATCCTCCGGAGGCGGACAGGTTTGGTTATTGGAATTTGTGATTTGGGAGTTTCTTTTTCCCTTGCAAATCGGGTTTTTTGGCCGTTTTGGGAATCCACTTCTTGGCGGATGTGATTTGGCAAGTGGTGTGGGGATTATTTTGAGGCCCTACCGGCCTTTTTGTAGAAAAATGATTAACCGATTGATATGAAAAACCTTCGACTCTCTTCCTTATCCATTCATTCTTCCTGCGTCCGGGAAAACCCGGACAGATAGAAAATCACCCCCTTCATAGATGATGATATTTCTTTGAGCAACTGTTTCTGATGGTGAAGGATGGGAGCCTTTGATGACCCGTATCCCCGGACGGTGCAGGGATTGAAAGACCATTGCAGGACGGTTTGCTGCGCTGTATGATTTGCGATACCTGACCAACCAACCGAAGCGCAATGGGATGGATTGACAGGAAGGGAATGAAAAACTATTTTGAACTTTTTAAAGAATAGCCGGTAAGACTAATGATTTGAAATTTATTGAGGTTTTTCAGATCCCATGTTTGACGGAAGCCTTTTTTCAAGGTGTTGCGTTCAGAATTCGGGGGAAAAGGAACCCACTCTACAGGCAGGTTCTGCAGCTAAGCGAACCATTCAAAAGGAGAAACAGCATGAAAACACTTATTAAGAAAATTGATGCGATTGAGATTCTGGACTCACGAGGGAATCCTACGGTAAGAACTTATGTGGAACTTTATGACGGAACAAAAGCAATGGCATCGGTCCCGTCTGGTGCAAGTACCGGCAAACATGAAGCGGTTGAATTAAGAGATCATGACCCCAGGCGATATGACGGAAAGGGCGTTCTAAAAGCCGTCAAAAATGTCAAAGAAATTATCGGGCCAAAACTAATTGATCTGGATGTGACGCGGCAAACGGAAATTGATCAGCTAATGATTGAACTGGATGGAACAGAAAACAAGTCGAAATTGGGAGCCAACGCGATTTTGGGGGTTTCGATGGCTGTGGCCCGCGCCGCTTCACAGTCGTTGCATTTACCTCTTTATCAGTATCTGGGTGGGGTAAATGCCGTTCGAATACCTGTGCCCTGCATGAATATTATCAATGGCGGTGAACATGCCGACAACAGTGTTGATTTCCAGGAATTCATGGCTGTTCCTCACGGCGCCCCGAATTTTAAGGAAGGCTTACGATATGTGGCTGAAACCTTTCACAAACTCAAAAGCATTCTTAAATCCCGTGGTTTGGCAACCAGCGTGGGGGATGAGGGGGGTTTTGCTCCGAATTTAAAAAGCAATGAGGATGCGATTGAAACAATCATAGACGCCATTGAAAAGGCCGGTTATACGCCCGGTAAAGATATTTCGATTGCCATTGACAGTGCAGCCAATTCTTTTTCGCCGGACCTGGGAACAACGTATGATTTAAAATGGTCCGGCGCCGGAAAAATGACCAGCGAAGATTTGATTGAACTTGCGGCCGATTGGATCAAAAAATACCCAATAATTCTGTGGGAAGATCCGCTGTCGGAAGGTGATTGGGATGGTTTTAAAAAATTTACGGAAAAATTTGGCAAAGAAATTGAGGTTGTAGGCGACGACATCTTTGTTACCAACACGGCATATATCAAAAAGGGCATTTTGCAAGGAACCGCCAATTCGTCGTTAATTAAACTAAATCAAATTGGCACAGTAACCGAAACCATTCAAGCGGTTAAAATGTGCAGGGAAGCCGGATGGCGATATTTTATTTCTCATCGCTCGGGCGAAACCGAGGATTCATTTCTGGCTGATTTTGCCGTGGCGATGGACGGCGGTCATTTAAAATCAGGTTCAGCCAGCCGGGGCGAACGACTTGCAAAATATAACCGACTTCTGGAAATTGAAAATGAACTTGGCGATCGGGCTGAATACCGGTGGAAATAGCTGGTTTCAGTCGCCGCGGGTTAATCCCTAAAACCGCAAATTCAAATTCAACCCGAAATCGATGCCTTTGGCGTATGCCGGGAGAAGGCCGCCGCGAAACATCCAGCCGATGTCGAATTTGAAAAAACCGGCGTGGAGACCAAACCCCATGGCGGGGCTGATGCCGTAGTAGCCGCCCAGCCCCAATCCAAATCGCAGGGGCAGAAAGCCGAGGCCTTGCCATTCACCGGCCACGGCCAGATACGGTTGGGGCGAAACGCCGGCCCGATTCGAAAACCCCTGATGGTAATCTGCAGCGAAGAGAAAGCTGTGCCAGGTTCGGCTGACGCCGACCCGCATTTCCAGAGGAAGGCGGGTGGAGAACGGCTGCAAATCGGTGTCGGTGGTATCCACATGAACCGCTGAATCCTGATCGACCTGAGAAAGGGAAAAAACATTCAGTGCCGTTAGTGTGTGGAATCCGCTGTAATAGGCGTGTTTTTCGCCGGTCCATTTGATAGAACCCAGAATATTCGAAAATGCCAGCCCGGCATTCCAGCCCTTCCAGCGTGTAGCGGCTCCCAGATCAAAAGCAAATCCGTGTCCGAGAAGCGCATATTTTCCGGTCAGTTTTCCGGCGGCATATCCGTCGTAGGAATTGTAAATCTCCATTTTTTGGTTTTCGAGGGAGGCGTAACCGATTCCGACCAAGTAGCGCAGATTGGCGCCCACGGCCAAAAAATCCACGTAGGGGACGGCAAAACGGTGGGCTCCCGAAACGGTGAGCGAGGAGTAGCTCAGGCCCTCACCGTGGGTGTCGCTCAAATCGTAGCGGCGGTTCATATCGATGCCCTCAAGGGCCAGTTTCATGTAGTCTTTGTCGAGTGTTACATGGGACGCCCCCCGACCGGTGAAGGTGAGTGCAAAGGATTTAAATGAAAAGCCCAGGATTTGAAGGTGTTCCTTGGAAAGCACGCGAAACCCGGAGTCGGGAATGCGGGACAGGATGTCTTCTTTGTCACTGGCCCCCAAATATTTTCCATTGTACATATCATAAAAATGCTTGGAGAAGGTGCTGTTGCCGAGGTGCAATCCAAGGCCCGCCAAATTAAAGTCGAGAGAAGGGTTGTCTTCAAGCGCCAGATTGGCGGGATTCCAGCTCGGGGCGTACACGCCGCGGGCAATGGAAGTAAATGCGTTGGCCAGTCCTACGCTTCTTCCCTGAGAAAGCCCCTGGCTGAAGGTCTGAACAGAGACGCCGTCCGCCAGTAAAAGAACGGCGGCTATCAGGATTATTTTTTGTATTTTCATTCCGATTCCTCTGGATTTACGTGGTAATTTATTTTGATAAAGGCTTTTGCGGAAAGGTAATCGTTACGGTAAACGCGAATAAATTTATCCCCGGAACCGGGCAGTGAGATTCGAATTCCCGAAACAACCGTGGGATGCGTAAAAACAGCCAGTTGGTCTTTATCAAGAGAAATAGTGATCTGGCTGGGGGTTTCCTGAACAACGTTTCCAGTTTCGGAAGTTACTCCCGGATTTAATGTAATAGGGCCGATTGTCAATTCCGGGTTGGAATAAACGGCGGTGTCTCTGGAGGTGAAATAAAATGTGGCGGACGCGCCGAACGGCAAATGATTTCCAAGTTCCGCCTGAAAAGACCCTCCATTGAGATTATCCCGAATCTCATTCTGGGCATCCTCATCGACTTCGAGACTGTCCGGATCGAGTGTGAGCTGCTGGTCAGGGAATTTCAGATTGACCGGAATGCTGACGGTTACCTGTGAAGAAATGGTATCGGTTGCCCGAATGGTGGATTCGGTTAGTCCGTCGCCAAGGATGACAGAACCCGACACCGTAATGTCATCGGGCAAGATATTCAGAAAACGGGTAACTTCGTCTCCTTCCAGAATAACGGTTGTAACAGCGGGCTGATCTCCCGCCGGTTGAATGGTAACGGTTCGCTGAATGGTTGCCTGTTGGCCGGTGTTTGAGTTGGTACCGACAATATTCAGCGTCGGTTGAATCAAAAAGCCGATTCCATTGATCAACTTCAATTCAATCCGGGCATCGCCAAACTGCAAACCCTCCAAGTCCTTGGGAGTGTCCAGCTGGGTTGACATCGAATCCAGATTGACGTGAATTTGGTTCAGAATTCCGGAGAGTTTTGAAAAGGCCAGTTTGGGAATATTGACCGCCAGGGCAATTCCGTCATTTGCATGGATGGTAATGATTTGATCACCTGACCCGGTCGCTTTTGCCTTCCAGTGAAACCGCACAACGGCCCCTTCACTGGTTCGTTCCGGGCGAAATTTATATCCGCTTAAATCATAATATTGATTGGTTTGTTCGCCTTTTCGAAGGAAAAGATGGGCCTGAAAGGTATCGCCGGAGGCATCAAAGAAATTTAAAAGCTGGATCGAAAGCTCCAGATCCAACGGCAGATTATTGGTCATCTGAAAGGAAATACTTCCGGTGGAGATGTCCGCCTCGGTAACAATGATGGAATCTCCGAGTGTGGTGTAATCGGTATCTTCAAACTCCTGATCCGGTATCTTGGCCCGGGCCTCGCTGGCTACAATGTCGGACACATAGACTTCCATGTCGACCGATTGGTTGGTGGCATCCACGAAAACCGAATCGCTGCCGCTGCCCGGAGAATCCCCCGAAATGGTAAAGGCCAGGTGGCCCGGAAGCCGAATATTCGCAAGAGATTTATTTAGGGTGATCTGTCCGTTGGGAGGCAATTCGTTTTGAGATACAATTGAAACCACGAGGGTATCCGTATTGTAGTCGTAAAGGCTAATTCCCAATCCGCTTGAGATGGGAATGGGGAGTTTGTTATGGAGTGTAATCCGGACGGATCCCTCCCGAATAAGAATGGATTCAAAATCTCCAAAAGCAGGGAGTTCGGTCTTGTCCAGATTAACCGTAAACGGTGGTACCTGGGCCGTTTGCCCGTTCAGTAAAACCGATTGAGGATAAATGGCCGCAAATTGAACGGAAACGACTTGTGAGCCGGGGGAATCGACTCGAATGTCGCCCAGCGTTACGTCAAAATCTTCGGAAATT
The DNA here is from genome assembly GCA_013151735.1 of Calditrichota bacterium. Lineage (NCBI taxonomy): Bacteria > Pseudomonadati > Calditrichota > Calditrichota bacterium. The sequence continues at coordinate 7,718 of JAADHR010000059.1, forward strand.
CCCTCAACGCTCAGATTGTCTCCCACTTCCACCGGATCCATGGATTGCGTTACCTGAAATCCAAGAAGACCCGTTGAATCAAAGGAGATGTCGTCTGTATCCTCCAGAAGCTTACCGATCGTCAGCGTGGTGTCAATGAGCGGGATGGCGACATTGACATCCCATTGGGGGGCTTGCGGTTCCTTAACTGAACAGCCTGAACCATAAAATAAACCTGCCATAAGAATGACGGGCAAAACCAATCGGGGAATGCTACCCCGGAAACGTCCATGTTTTTTCATAAGTCACCATTCCTTAGTGTCCGACTTTTATGCACATCTGCGGGAAAGTTGAACCGGTTAATGCGGTTTTCTTTTTTGAAATGAAAACACTATCTATTTATCGGTCAATTTGGTAAAAAATTTATTAATTTACGGAGAATTGAAAATCTTTTTTAGTCCTGATTCGATATCTGCCCTTTACATTTCATGTTCACTATTTTAGATGTTTTTCACCAAAGTCAAAATTAAATTTTTATTGTGTTGTGTTTTCGATTTTTGGCGGTAAATAATGTTTTCAAATGAAAACAGATTCCTGAATTCAGGCTTAAAAAAGGCCAGCATTCCCTAAAATTCTGTGTGAACTATTTTACAGAGAATACTGGCCAAATTTGAAAGTAACTTGCCCGCGGAAGAGATAATCTTCCTGAATCGATAAAATGGGGTCAATGTGACACAACCAGACGCCTATGTCCCCATTGTCCAGGACGACAAATACTCTTTTTGTTCCTCGGTCAATTCATCGATTCCGATGCCCATGGATTCCAGCTTTAAGGTGGCAATCCAGTTTTCAATTTCTACCGGCACCTTGTACACCTTTGCTTCCAGATGGCCGGCATTTTTGATCACCCATTCGGACGCGAGGGCCTGGGTGGCAAAGCTCATGTCCATTACAGATGCCGGATGTCCTTCCGCTGCGGCCAGATTGACCAGGCGGCCTTCCGCCAGCAGGTGAATCCGGTGCCCGTTGGGCATAATGTACTGATCCACAAAATTCCGAATGCCGCGGTGGACCTCTTTGGCCATTTTTTCCAGACCGGGAATATCAATTTCCACATTAAAATGCCCGGAGTTGGCAACGATCGCGCCGTCTTTCATTTTTTCGAAATGCTCGGGCCGGATCACATGAATATCGCCGGTGAGTGTAACAAAGACGTCCCCGATCTTTGCGGCTTCCGCCATGGGCATCACCCAGAAGCCGTCCATGGCGGCCTCCAGGGCCCGAATGGGATCGACCTCCGTAACGACCACCTTTGCTCCCATTCCTTTTGCGCGCATGGAAACCCCTTTGCCGCACCAGCCGTAACCGGACACCACAAAAATCTTTCCGGCAATCAGGACATCGGCTGCACGAATAATCCCGTCGATGGTGGATTGGCCTGTTCCGTAGCGGTTGTCAAACAGATTCTTGGTAGCCGCATCGTTTACAGCGATGACCGGAAACTTGAGAGCGCCGTCTTTTTCCATGGCTCGAAGGCGGATAACACCCGTGGTGGTTTCTTCCATACTCCCCAGGATCTGAGACGCCATATCCCCGTGTTTGGCGTGGATATCCGATACCAGATCAGCCCCGTCGTCCATGGTGATAACCGGCTGGTGGTCCACGCATTTTTCGATGTGCTGATAATAAACCTCCCGGTTTTCGCCGTTAATGGCAAACACCGGAATATCGAAATCCCGCACCAGAGATGCGGCCACGTCATCCTGTGTGCTGAGGGGATTCGAGGCACACAGATAGATGTCGGCTCCGCCGGCTTTCAGGGTGCGGACCAGATTGGCTGTTTCGGCGGTCACATGCAAACAGGCAGACATTTTTTTGCCGGCCAGCGGTTTTTCTTTTTCAAAACGTTTCCGTATTGCACGCAAAACGGGCATATCGCCGTCGGCCCATAAAATGCGGCGCTTTCCCTCATCGGCGAGCCCCAGATCTTTAACGTCGTAATCCACAATGACCTCCCTCTATTTTAAAATTAACGTGCTAATTCTTTTGCTTTATCTGTAATTTCCCAGGTAAATCCCTTTTCCTCACGGCCAAAATGCCCGTAAGCGGCCGTTCTCCGGTAGATCGGTTTTCGTAATTCAAGCGCATCGATAATGCCTGCAGGGGTCAAATCAAATATCTGGCGAATCTTTTTTACGAGCTCTCCATTACTGAGTTTTCCCGTGCCAAAGGTGTCCACATGGATGGAAACAGGTTCTGCAACACCGATGGCGTAAGCCAGTTGAACCTCGCATTTGTCTGCCAGATTGGCTGCAACCACGTTTTTGGCAATCCAGCGCGCGGCGTAAGAAGCCGATCGGTCCACCTTCGTGGGGTCTTTTCCGGAGAAGGCGCCGCCGCCGTGCCGTGAGTAGCCGCCGTAGGTATCCACGATGATCTTTCGTCCGGTCAGGCCGGTATCTGCATGAGGACCGCCCAAAACAAACCGGCCGGTCGGGTTAATTAGAAACGAAACCGTCTCCTTCCGAATGTACTCCTCCGGAATAACCGGCAAAATGACGTGCTTGATCACATCCGCTTCGATTTGATCGTGCTCGATATCCGGCGCGTGTTGGGTGGAGACAACCACGGTTGTGATCTCTACGGGTTTGCCATCCTCGTAGGCTACCGTAACCTGCGATTTTCCATCCGGGCGGAGATAGGGCAAAACGCCCGTTTTTCGGACGTCAGCCAATCTTTGCGTCAGGCGATGGGCCAGAATAATGGGCAGGGGCATCAGTTCAGGGGTTTCGCGGATGGCGAAACCAAACATCATTCCCTGGTCGCCGGCGCCGGCGCGATCCACGCCCATGGCAATGTCGGGGGATTGCTGGTCAATCGCCGTAAGAACGGAGCAGGTGTTGCCGTCAAAACCCATGAGGGCGTCGGTGTAGCCGATGTCCCGGATCACATCCCGCACTAAATTGGGAATGTCTACGTAGCAGTCTGTGGTAATTTCACCCCCGACCAGCGCCAATCCTGTGGTGACAAATGTTTCGCAGGCAACCCGCCCGTAGGGGTCTTTTGACATAATGGCATCCAAAACGGCATCAGAAATCTGATCCGCAACCTTGTCCGGGTGGCCTTCAGTAACCGATTCGGACGTAAATAATGTTCGAGCCATGAATGAAGTTCCTCCATTTTATAGAATGAGTCGTGTCAAAATAAACAGGAATTCTGTTTTCTGTCTGCCGGCAGCGGCGAACTTTGCTGTAGCCGGATTTTGGTGAAACCGTTTCTGTTGTTTCGTTCATATCGGCATCTTCCCTTTTTTGTTGATGTCGGGACGATGCTCCCCAAAAACCCTTTTGCAGGTCACGTTCAGCAGAGGAATAGATTCAGCAGGAAAAATAGGATTTTGAGCAATTTCTGCAATCGGCGGTTTTTAGAGATTTGAAACGTCACATTTTTAAGTTTAAAACTTAAAAAAAATGGCAATTAAACGCAAGTTTTTTTTGGATGTGGATCAGGGGTTTTTAAATTATTTTAATGGTTTCAGTGGCTTTTTTGTGGGGAAGATATTAGATCTTTCAGAATTCGAATAATTGATTAAGAATATTTTGTCATTTCGAACCCGCTGTCCCTCGACAGGCTCGGGAACCGCGGCGGGTGAAGTTTGGAATGCGCCTTGGGCGTGCAATCTTTAAAGAGATCGCCACGTACGCCAGAGGCGTACCCGCGATGACAGGAAGAAACTCAAATCGGAATTCTAAGTATGTTTTTTAAAATACACCATGACAACAACGCCCACAATAATTCCAGTAGAACCATCTTTAAAAAATGGCAAGCCCCGACCCACATTTTCTGTTTTACTTCAAAAAATATCAGTAAAAACACTGAAAGGGAAAACCTGCTTTTTTTCTGAAAGGACATTGTTGTAACATTTTATATCGTAAGTATTTAGCAGAATCGGTCCATTCCTGACCCTCCCTCCGGCCCCCTCCCTGAAATCAGGGAGGGAGAGTCAGGGGGTGGGTTCAAAAGGGGTTGTGTCTTATTTTCAGGAGGACCTTTTAAAAATCCGAAAGTTCCGTCAGATGGCGTTGAATGTAAAATAACAGTTTTTCGTGAAGTTTTGCATTGGAGGCGGCTACCAGGGACAGAATTTGTCCGTCCTTCTCGGGAATCAGCGGGAAATCGTCCAGCGAATTTCCATGTGCGTCCGAAATGAAGACCCCGCCTTGTTTTGCAATAAGCCGGGCGGCTGCGATATCGTAGGGAAAAAGACCCATAATCCGTCCGTTTCCTGCCTCCCGAAAGTGCAGCTCGGCCTGGTCCAAATTTTCCAGCAAAAATCCTCCCAGATCCAGGTAGGCATCCAGCTGTCCGGTGAGTAGTCGCGTAATAGAATAGGCGGCACTGTTCCACAAAAAGGTTCCGCCATTGAGCGCACTCCCCTGAATCAGATCGCCCAAAATCGCCATGAGCGGCCGGATGGGACGCCCGACCACGTCGAAACTCCAGAACAGACGGGTGAGGTCCGCGGTGTCAGACAAAAGGAGCCCTTTGCCCGGAGGCAGCTCCAGAGAAGACGGCGCAGTGGATGCAAAATAAACCTGCCCTGTTTTGATTTCAACGACAATGCCCGCCACCAGATCCCGGAAAAGGGGCCTTTCACGGAATCTGGCAATGGCGATGGACACGACCGCCATTTCAAAGCCGGAGGCCGCCGGGCGGGTTCCATCCACCGGATCGACAATCAGGACGTAGGCCGGGTTGGAAGCAAGTTTTACAAAGCCGCGATCCTCCGAGTAATAGGCCAGGGGAATGCCGAGATGATCCAATTCCTGTCTCAACACCTCTTCGGCGATTTCATCCAGACGAAAGGTTGTGTCGCCGCTGGAAGCCATTCCTGTAATCGCCTTCCCGGCCCGGGAATCCAGCAACGGAAGCACCGCCTCCCGGATTTTTAATGCAACCGGAATAAATGTCCTGAAATCGACGTTCATTGTGGTTTACCCGGAACCTTTCGACAAACTCTTTTTCAAAATGTCAATGGTTTGAATGGTGGAAAGAGCCCTTTGAATCTCAGAGTTTTCTCCGATGGCGATGGCTTCTTCCCCTTGTGAAGGAAAGCCTTCCAGCAAAGACAGCAAATGGTTTTTGTTTTGATTGTGGAGGGCGTCCCAATCCAAAGAAAATGTCGCAGGGTTGTTCACTTTTGGACTCCCAAACTGTCTTTTGGAAGGCGGCGTTTCAGGAAGCGCTCGGCGTATGCCTGAATTTTTTCCGCCGAATCGTATGTCAGCACCTTCTGAGCCATTTTTTTCATCTCCCGGTAACGCAGGGAACGGACAATTTTTTTGGTTTTATCCAGAAAATAAGGGGGCACGCTTAATTCATCCAAACCCATTCCCAGAAGAATAGGGATGGCCAGGGGGTGGCTTGCCAATTCACCGCACATGCCGACCCATTTTTTTTGCCGGTGTCCGCCTTCAATCGTTTTGTAGATCAATCGCAGTACGGCCGGGTGGAACCCGGTGTAAAGGGCCGCAATTTTTTCATTTCCCCGATCCACCGCCAGCGTGTACTGAATGAGGTCGTTTGTGCCGATGCTCATGAAATCGACCTCACGGGCGTATTCCTCGGCCATCATTGCGGCCGCGGGCACTTCAATCATGATTCCAATAGGCAGGTTTTCGTCGAAGGGCTGTTTCTTCTGGCGAAGCTCTTTTTTGGCCTCTTCCAGGTATTTTTTGGCCTGACGGATTTCTTCTATTGATGTAATCATGGGAAACATCAGGCGTACGTTTCCTTTTATGCTGGTTCGCAAAATGGCCCGCAGTTGGGTTTTGAAGATATCCGGTTTGTCCAAGCAAATGCGAATGGACCGCCATCCCAAAAAGGGATTGTCTTCTTTGTTGGTCAGTTCCGCAATGGAAAGCCGGTCGCCGCCAAGATCAAATGTCCGAAAAATGACGGGTTGAGGAAAAAGCCGGGTGGCCACATTGGAATATTCGGTAAATTGCTCCTCCTCGTCGGGGAATTTAGCTTCTCTTAAAAACAGGTATTCTGTTCGATAAAGACCCACGCCCCTGGCTCCATGCAATAAAACCGAGTCCACTTCTTCCGGGAATTCAATATTTGCCGAAAGTTCAATTTCGTGTCCGTCAAGCGTGATGGGCGATTGTTCCCGTAAAGGAAGCAGGTCTTCCAGATATTTTTGGTAGTTTTCCTGACGTTTCTGATAGTCTTTTAGCGTCTCCGGTTCAGGATTTAGGATCACCCGGCCCGTGTTCCCGTCAACAATGAGGACATCCTCGTTGTTGACTTCGCTTGAGAAATGGTGAAGCCCTACCACAGCCGGTTTTTCAAAGGATCGGGCCAGGATGGCGACGTGGGACGTTTTTCCCCCCATGTCGATGGCGAGCCCCAGAATGCGCGACCGGTTCAAAAGAACAATTTCGGAGGGTGTGAGTTGGTGGCTCACAATAATGCCCGGTTCCGGCAAGTCCGGTCTGACCTTTTTTGTTTCCCCCTGGTAATTTCGAATGACGCGTCGCTTGACGTCCAAAATATCCAGGCCCCGCTCACGCAAATAATCGTCGTTGCCTGAAATCATGAGGTCGTGAAAACCCCGCATAATCTGGAAATAAAGCCAATCGGCATTCTTGCGCTCGTCTTTGATTCGGCGGATGGTTTCATCAAGAACAATTTTATCTTCCAAAATCAGGAGGTGGGCATCAAATACCTTGGCATTCTCTTCGCCAATATTGTTTTGAACGTGTTTTCGAATGCTGAGAATTTCTTCCTTTGTCTTCTGCAGAGCTTCTTGAAATTTTTGAATTTCTCCCGAAATTTCATCGGGGGAAAGGGTTCGTTCTTCTACCGAAATACTCTCTTTTCCAAAGGGACGTGCCGGTCCGATGGCAATTCCCGGAGAGGCAGGAATGCCTGTGAAAATTTTTTCAGAGGGTGTAATTTTATAAGCAGACATACCTAATCTTCATCAAATTTGTTTTCAAAAAGTGCAGCAAGGGTCTCCACAGCCTTATCTTCATCCTCTCCTTCCGCCCGAATGGTTATTTTGCTGCCCATTTCGGCGGCAAGCATCATGAGCCCCATAATGCTCTTCCCGTTGACTTCCACGCCATCCTTAATAAGTTGAATATCCGACTTAAATTTGGATGCCTTCCTTACAAAGAGAGCAGAGGGCCGGGCATGTAACCCCAGTTTGTTTTTCACAATGACTTCTTTCTCGACCATTTTCTTCCGTTTTGAATTGGCGTTTCCTAAAAAATAAAAACAACCCCGAACATAAGTGCAAGAGACAGAACCAAGGCCATATAAAAAGACCATCCTTTTCTGAGGATAAAGAAGGTTACGCCTCCTGTAAGAAAAAACAGTCCGCCCATTTCAAGTCCCATTTTTGCGGACGTCAAAAAGAGAAAGCCTGCCAGAATTCCCACTGAGAAGAGAGAAACCTTTTCCAGCGCATCGACATATTTTTGGTACCTTCGCATGGACAGCTCACTTACGATATCAAACCCCCTTTTGTACCCATGAAAAACCCCGTAATAGCGAATAAAAATATGCGGAATGTTGTACAAAACAAACATGACAATGGGTCCAAGAATTCCGCCAATGAGAGCGAAAAAGACCCCCAAAATTGACGCTACAGGTTTAATGGTGCCCCAAAAAAGCCTGTCGCCGATGGCACCCAGGGGGCTGGACAGCCGGAATTTAAATTTTTCGATGGGAGCAAAATCGGTCCATTTTTCAACGGCGGCTTTTTCTTCCAGCCGGGCAACCGCACCAAGGGCAAATGACGAAAAGTACGGATGGGCATTGAAATAACCCAAATGCCGTTTAAGAAACGCTTTTTTATCTTCGGGATCGCTGTATAATTTGTTCAAAATCGGAAGCAGACAAAAAGCAAATCCCAGATTTAACATTCGTTCAAAATTCCAGGAGCCCTGGATATAAAACGATCGCCAGACAATTTTGACTAAATCCGACTTTTGGAGTTTTCTCATGGCATTAACCCCAGAGTAATCCGATGACGATTCCAAGGATAACCCCTGCAAACAGGATCGGGCGGTTTTTTTTGCTGGTGTAATAATATCCGACAATCCCAATGCCCATTCCCAGAAGCGTGGATTTCAAACCGACGGTTGTAAGCTGTCCCCATTCCCGGGTCCAATTACCCAGTTTATCCAATCCCCAGGCGCCCACCCAGACAGCCACTACCGTCCAGACGGCTCCGTGAAAAAAGGCATGAAGAATCCCAATTCGGTGCATCCAGGCAACACCCGAGGCGTGTCCCTTTTTTGCAAAATGATCGGCCCATTTTACGAGAATCCGGTTGTTCCGGCGCATCTGAGGAAGCGTAAACCCGGCCAGATGGGCGATAAGAAAGGCATACAGGAACCCACCAAATACCAGCCAGGGTTGGTGAAGCGCATTCTGGGGTTGTGCAAATAAAATGGCCGACATCCCCACAAACGATCCGATATTTCCCTCCGGCAATTTTGCACCCCCGATCGGAATATCTTTTAGCCAGATCATTTCCATGGCCAATCCAAAGAACAATCCCAGCGGCAAATCCCCGAAAATCCAGCCAATCAGGGTGTTGCTGATTAAGGGGTGTGAAATGAGGATTTGCCAGGCGGCAGTTGTATCCAGCCCAATGATTCCGCCCGATAAAAAAAGAATTAAATATTTCTGAAACATCAGGAATCTCAAAAGTTTCAGATGACCCGCAAGATTATTTAATTTAATCATTTTAAAAAAAAATACTTACAAAGTCAAGAGAAATAATTGTTGACATTCATTATAAATTTCTTTATCATAAAATTACGAATTAAAAACCTGTTTCCTCTATCGTAATTTGAACACGGCACCATAAAAGGTAGTCGCTGTCAAAATAGATTGAACCCACATATCCAATCAACAAATCAAATCAAAAGGAGAAGCAATTATGGCATCTTTAGAGGGAGAGGTATATTATCCATCTCAGACAGTTATTGATCAGGCAACCATTAAAGATTACGACTCTTTGTATCAAAAATCCATCAAAAACCGGGAAGAATTTTGGGCCGAGGAAGCCGAAAAGCTGGATTGGTTTAAAAAGTGGGATCGGGTACTTGATGACCGTGACAAACCCTTTTACAAATGGTTTGTCGGGGGGAAAATCAACATCATCCACAACGCAATCGACCGTCATCTCAAAACATGGCGCCGGAATAAACTGGCTCTCATCTGGGAGGGGGAACCGGGAGATTTTAGAACCTTTTCTTACCACGCGTTGAATCGGGAGGTTTCCAAATTTGCCAATATCCTGAAGAGTATGGGCGTTAAAAAGGGAGACATTGTGACGATCTACATGCCCCAGATTCCCGAATTGATGTTTGCAATGTTGGCCTGTGCCAAAATCGGGGCCATTCACAGCGTGGTTTACGGAGGATTTAGTGTGGAAGCGCTGGCCGAACGCATTGCCGATGCCAAGAGCCGGGTTCTGGTAACCGCGGACGGTGGATGGCGCCGGGGCAAAATTAACGACCTGAAAAAGATCGTGGATGAGGCCATTAAGCGATCGCCAACCATTGAATCGTGCGTGGTGGTCAAACGAACCGGACACGAGGTGTATATGGAAAGCGGCCGGGACTTTTGGTACGAAGACCTCATGAATTTTCCTATTGCCTGTGAATCGTGTGGAACAGCTGAAATGGATGCGGAAGACACGCTTTTCATCCTTTACACATCCGGTACCACCGGAAAGCCGAAGGGACAGGTGCACACCCATGGAGGATATGCGGTTTATACGTCAACAACCCATCGGTATGTATTCGATATTAAAGAAGATGACCGGTTTTGGTGCGCCGCAGATCCGGGCTGGATTACCGGACACAGTTATATTATTTACGGGCCGCTAATTAACGGCGCGACCGTTATGATGTACGAAGGCGCCCCCAATTACCCGTACCCCAATCGCTGGTGGCAAATGATTGAAAAATATGGAATCAACATCCTGTACACCTCCCCTACGGCTATTCGCGGCCTGATGCGATTTGGCGATGATTGGCCGCGCCGCTACGATCTGAGCAGTCTGCGGCTTTTGGGGTCGGTGGGTGAACCCATCAACCCGGAAGCCTGGCGCTGGTACTACGAGGTGATCGGTCAAAAGCGGTGCCCGATCATGGATACCTGGTGGCAAACGGAAACGGGCGGATTTATGATCACCCCATTGCCCATCACGCCGCTAAAACCGGGATCGGCCACGAAGCCGTTTTTTGGGATTGAGGTCGGGATTGTGGACGAAGAGGGAAAAGATGTGGCCCCGGGGGAAGAGGGAAAATTGGTGATCAAAGCCCCATGGCCGGGAATGGCCCGGACCATTTTGGGGGACCCTGATCGATATGTAAATACGTACTGGAAAGATTACGAAAAACAGGGTTGGTACAAGGCGGGTGATTCCGCCCGAATCGACAAAGACGGCTACATCTGGATTATTGGGCGCATTGATGATGTGATTAAGGTGAGCGGGTATCGTCTGGGAACCGCAGAAATTGAAAGCGCTCTGGTGAGCCATCCCTCCGTTTCGGAGGCAGCAGCAATCGGACTTCCCCATGAGCTAAAGGGACACGCCATCCACGCATTTGTTATTCTGAAAACGGGTCAAAAAGCATCACCGGAATTGGCCGATGAACTGCGGGACCATGTGGCGCGGGAGATCGGGCCCATTGCCCGTCCGGAGGCCGTTAATTTTGTTGACTCATTGCCCAAAACACGGAGCGGAAAGATCATGCGGCGGGTTCTAAAGGCAAAAATTCTGGGACAGGATGTGGGAGATTTGAGTACGCTGGAAGAATAGGTCGGCCTTAAAAAGCCTTTGCCCACGAATTTCACGAATTTTCATGAATTGATTGTACGACTAATAATTTCTGTGGGAAACCAATTCCAGGAACAGCTCCAGGTTTTTGCGCCCCCTTGTTTCGGGCAAAACGGAAAGCTGTTCCTGCGCCTTTTGGAAATGGTCTTGGATGCAGGTTTCAGCGGCTTGCAGGGTTCCCGTTTCCTGAAAGAGTTCGGCAACCCGTTTCACCCCTTCAACATCAATTGCGGGCCGATCCAGAATGCTGTGGATTTCCCGCTTCGTGGCCGGACTTCCGACTTCGAGGGCGTGAATTAATAAGAAGGTTTTCTTCCGCTGGAGGATGTCGCTGCCCCAATCCTTTCCGAGAACCTTTTCATCGGCAGTTACATCGAGCAGATCATCCTGAATTTGAAAGGCCATTCCCATATTCAGCCCGTATTCCCACAGGCTGCGGATGTGTTCTTCGGATCCGTTTCCGAAAATTCCCCCGATCTGCGTACAAAGCGCAATCAGGACGGCCGTTTTTTTGCGAATCATTGTAAAGTAATCGCTCAGGGTGACATTCCAGCGGCTTTCAAATTCCTTGTCCAGTGCCTGGCCTTCGCATAATTCCCGCAGGGCGTCCGAAAAAAGTTTTCCGATTTCTGCGATACGGGGATGGGCACAATTCATCAAATAGCGGTAAGACAGGGCGACCAGCCCGTCGCCGGAGAGAATGGCCACATTCACATCCCATTTTTTGTGGACGGTTTCCTGACCCCGGCGAATATCGTCCTGATCCATGACATCATCATGAATGAGGGTAAAGTTGTGGAGCATTTCCACGGCTACGGCCGCATCCAGGCAGTCCTCTGCGCGCCCGCCCACCGCTTCACTGGACAGGAGAAGCAGAACCGGCCGGAGACGTTTTCCTCCGCCGTCAATAATATATTTCATCGGCTCATAAAGGATGGCGGGTTCCTTGTGCTCAAAAACGGATTGAATGCGCGTGTTCACAAGGGTCCGAAGATGGGTTAATTTTTTTTCAAATTCAGTCAACAAAAATCCCATGCATTACATTTGATGAACAGGTTTTTCAATTGCCGGCCATGCCGTATCCGGATAAGAATATTGGGAGCTCCTTTTTTTCAAAAGTTCTCACTATTCGTAGCGCAGCGCTTCAATTGGATTCAGTTTCGCAGCCTTGGAAGCCGGGTAAATTCCAAAAAAAAGACCCACAAAAGATGAAAACACAATGGCTACCAGGACGGCCCATACCGGAACAGCTGACGGCATTTTAAGGGCCAGTCCCAGAATTTTTCCGCCCCCCACTCCAAGAATAACACCGATAATTCCACCGATTTCACTCAGAATAACGGCTTCCACGATAAATTGCCAGAGGATGTCCTTTTTCTTGGCGCCAATGGCTTTCCGGATGCCTATTTCCCGGGTGCGTTCGGTTACGGATACCAGCATGATATTCATAATCCCGATACCGCCCACAATAAGTGACATGGCGGCGATGGCCGTGGCCACAATGGATATGTAACCGCTGATTTTATTCCACGTGTCCAGAAGCGATTCCCGGGTGACAATTTCAAAATCGTTCGGTTTCCCCGGGGGAACTTTCCGTACCGAACGGAGAATGCCTGTGACTTCATCAATTGCAGGGGCGATGAGATCCGGGCGATCGGCCTGCAAAGCAATGGAAATGGAGCGCCGGCTTCCAAAATATTTGAAAAAGGTGGAAATAGGCATGAAAACAACATTGTCTTGACTGAACCCAAAAATCTTCCCTTTTTCTTCAAATACCCCGATCACGCGCATTTTATGGCCATTGACCAGAACCAATTTCCCAAGGGGACTCTCAAAAGGGAAAAGTTTGTCAACGATGTCCATCCCCAGAATACAGACATCCCGGGTGCTGTGCACATCGTCTCTTGTAATGAAACGGCCTTCCTTCAACATGTAGCCACTCACAAGTGCCCAATATTCATTTCCCCCTTTGGCAAGAACCGTTGGGTTGGTGTGGCGTCCCTTGTATTTTACCGTAATGCCAAACTGATCATCATCCGGGGAAATCAATTTAATGAGAGTGGCGCGTTCTTCAATAGCCCGAACCTCTTTCATCGTGATATCCTTGCGATTGCGAATATCACTGCTCAGGCGTCCGGTTTGAATGGCCGGGTATTTTTGAACATAAAACGTACTGCTTCCGATAATGGACAGCTCTTTGCCCACTCGTTTGTTGAATCCCTGAACCAGAGTCTGCATAGAAATAATGGCGAGAACTCCGAATACAATGCCAATGGTTGTGAGAATGGCCCGGGCTTTGTTTGCCCGGATAGACTCAATGGCCATCCACAAACTTTCATGTAAATCCATGAATCCACCTCTTAATAAATTTAAAAATAAGAAATTTCAATAAGATAATCAAGCAGTTCTTTTGATAAAACCGCCAATTTACAGATACGGGAAAAATAATAATTTGCTTCAATAAATTTTAATAAATAAAAAAAGCCGAAATCGAATGATTTCGGCCTGAGATCAGCATTTTCTCCCCACTATATGAAATCGAGCGGTGACTGCGAAATCAGCCCCCGTGATCCTCGGCATCCATGAGCATCTTATCCATGTATTCCCACAGCTTGGAGATGTCTTGTGTCATGATGATGAGGTCGTGTTTTCGTCCCCGTAAATCCTTAACATGGTCTTTCAGCTGGGCTTCCTTTTGAAATCCGATGGTTTCAAAAACACGAATGGCTCCTTCCTGAGAATCCATCATTTCCGCTTCCACTTTTTCGATGCCAAGGAACTGTGCCAGCAGGAAGATTTCTTTTGCCAGAATTAAGCCCAGTCCCTTTCTTCGGTATTCGGGAGAGGTGACCATGCGAATTTCTCCCACGTGCTGTGACCATCCGTGGCTGGCACGGTGCAGTGTGGCGTCCCCCACCACTTTGTCATCGATAAAGGCCAGAATCGGGATAATTTTTTCGTAATCGATGTGTTGGGCCCACTCATGAATCACTTTTGGATCGGTCACGTCGTCTTTAAGAAAGAGACGATCTTCTGGTCTGAGACCGATGAAAAAATCGTAGAGCGCCTTTTCGTCTGATTTTTTCATGGGTCGAAGGGTTACCGGTGTACCATCCCTTAGCTTCTTGGTTTTTGGGTAGTCTTTAAACATAGTTACTCCTTTTTTAGGTTGAAAAATTGAGAACTTCTGTCTTTGATCTAAAGGGTCAAGAACAAGAATAATAACCTGTTGAATTATCGGATTGATGTCAATTGCCGTCAATGAATTCCGCGTTTTGCAGGACAAACATTACTCTTCACAGGCGATCGTTGAAAGGACCACAAATCCTTCTTTTTCAATTTCAGACACCAATTTATCCACATTTTTTGTGCATTGAATACGCATCACAATTTTGCGCAATTTGGGGTCTTCATGCCGGGGTGCAACCAAGCTGATAATATTGACGTGGTATTCTTTAATAATGGAGGCCAATTTGTAGATTTGCCCGGGCTTGTCCTCTGCTTCAATCGTAATCCGAATACCGCGCGCGCCCACTCCCATCACATCCAGAAATTGGTCGACAATATCGGTAAGCGTAATAATGCCGAGAAGATTTTTTTTGCGGTCGGTCACCGGCAACCCCCCAATCCGATGTTCCCGCATAATCATGGCGGCATCTTCCAGAGTCATTTCAGGATGAGCTGTTAAAACATCCTTTGTCATAATATCTTTTGCGGTGATTTTATCCAACAGATAATTAAGTTCGTAAACCGAAAGGGTGGTGGCCGGCGAGGCCGATGCCTTTTTAATGTCCGATTCCGTTACAATTCCTACCACTTTCCCCTTTTTCACGACCGGGATGTGTCGAATATGGTTTTCCTTCATGGCGTGAATCACTTGGTTGAAGGAATCGGTTTCTCCGACCGTGATTACATCCGTTTTCATGTAATCTTTAACAATCATCTGCTCACTCCCATTTTCTTACGTCGATTACCCTACGATCGGGAATTTCAAAAGCATGAACCCATTTCACATTTCCATAGACCTTTACAACGCTTTTAAGGGCCTCTTCGATTTCGTCCGTTCGTCCCTCGCACCCGGTTTCGGCCGCAATCAGCTGATAGGTCAGGATGTCTTTGTGACCGGTGCGGGTAACCAAAATTTGAAAATCTTTTACACAGGGTATTTTCTTCAACACATCCCAAACCTGGCTGGGGTGAACAAACATGCCCTTCACCTTAACGCCTTCACCCACACGCCCCTTGTACCCGCCCAGACGCGGTGAGGCATCGCCACAGGGACAAGGCTCTTTCATAAAAAAGGACAAATCGCCCGTACCAAACCGAATAAGGGGATAAGTGGCATTAAAATGGGTGACCACAATCTCACCGGTTTCTCCGGGAGGACATTCCTTGCCTGTGGCCGGGTCGCAAATCTGCACCAGTGTCTGGTCGCTCACGTGCCAGCCTTCCTGCTGCGTACATTCAAATCCGGCACAGCCAATATCGGCTGTGGCGTAAACTTGAAAAACAGAGATACCGTAGTCCTCCTGAAACTCCCTGCGAAGCGAGGGCGGAAGGGGCTCGCCCGTGACCAGGGCCACCCGATAATGCAGCTCCTTTTTGGGATGAATGCCCATTTCTTCTGCCCTTTTTAGAATGGCCATCAAATAGGAGGGCGTGCCGGTGTAGCCGGTGATGTTTTGAGAAAGGGCTGCCTTTACCTGTAAATCGGTGTTTCCGACACCGGCGGGAAAGACGACACAACCTATTTTCCGCAAGCCCGCATCCAGCATAAATCCTCCGGGGGTCATGTGATAAGAGAAGGTGTTTTGAACGACATCCCCTTCACGAAAACCGGCTAAACGGAGGGCCTTTTCAAAGTGCCAAAAATCATCTGTATCGCCTTCGGGATCAAAAATCGGTCCCGGCGAGAGAAAGATTCGTCGTAATTGACTCACGGGTTGCGCCAGCCATCCGCCAAACGGCGGATTTTCAGCCTGAAGCCGAATGAGATCATCTTTGTGTGTAACAGGGATTTTTTCCAAATCGGCTGGCGTAGAAAAATCGTTAGGGTTGAGGTGGTTTGAATCGAGCAAAAATTTAAAATAGGGTGCGTGTGCGTAAGTGTAGGAAATCAGATCGCTTATTGTTTCCGAAAACGGAAGATGTTTGGTGTTTGGTGTGCGTGTCACGTTTCTCTCCTACAATCGGTTTGTCAGCAAAGAAAACGCCGGAAAAAATAATCTGATCGTGCTTCAGGAGATGGAATGGCAAAAATAACTCGGATTAAAGAAACCCGTTTTTCTAACTTTCTGTTTTTATAATATAGGAAAAAGAATTCATAAATTCAAAATAAAAATCACAATGGAGAGTTGCTGCTTCCGCAGGTGACAAAAATGAACCGTACCAAATTGACAGGATTATGTGAACAAACGAAGGAACAATGGGATTCAAAAGGTGCTTATATTTTTTTTCATTGGACGGGCCAGGCGGCCTACAGCCACCGTTTCCGGCGTTTGTAATGTTTCACATCGCGGAAGCTTTTTCGTTTGCCCAGTTCAGACAGGCCCAGATAAAATTCCCGGACATCGGGGTTATCTCTCAACTCTTCCGTCAAACCATCCAGTCCCACCCGCCCATTTTCCATAATGTAGGCATATTCCGAAATGGAAAGCGCTGCCCGGGCATTTTGCTCAACCAGCAAAATACTGACTTTTTCCTCGGTGTTGATCCGTTGAATAATCTCAAAAATTTCCCGGACCAGAAGGGGCGCCAGCCCGAGGGAGGGTTCATCCAGCAGCATGAGGCGGGGTTTGGCCATCAGGGCCCGGCCGATGGCGAGCATCTGTTGTTCGCCACCGGAAATATAGCCGGCCACATTGTTTTTCAGGTCTTTCAGACGGGGAAAATAATCGTACACCATATCCAAATCCCGCTTCACATTTTGGCCGTCTTTTCGGGTGTACGCGCCGGCTTTCAGATTCTCTTCAATCGTCAGATGTTCAAACACGCGCCGGCCCTCCAGCACCTGAAAGATCCCCATCTGAACGATTTCCTCGGCGCCCTTGTTGTCGATTCGCTTACCATTAAACTCGATGCTTCCGTCCGTAACCTCACCATCCTCGGATTTCAGCAATCCGGAAATCGCCTTTAACGTCGTGGTCTTTCCGGCGCCATTGGCTCCCAAAAGGGCAATAATTTTTCCATCCGGCACCTCGATGGACATTCCCTTCAGGACCAGGATGACTTTGTTGTAAACCACTTCAATATTGTTTAGTTTCAGCATGCGGATCCTGCTAATGACTCTATTTCAAAAAGATTTTGCTCATGAATTTCACGAAAAGAAAGCTTCCGGAGGGACCCCCCTCCGGAAGCCCTTTTTTATTCTTTCCCTTCCATCTCCTCCTTGGGAACAGGCGGGGTTTGAATCCAACCGGTCACAGGAACCAGTTGACCATCCTTTATCGTGACCAGCTTCACATCTTTTGCCCCCCGGTGATCTTTTTTGGTGTAGCTCACAGGGGTGACAAGGCCATCGATTTTAAAATCCTTGATCGTCTCGAAGCCTTTTTTAATGAGAGCCCCCGTCACTTTGGAGGGATCATTATTGACCGTTGCAAGGGCAATTTTGATGGCCTGGGCCATAATGGCGGCGTTTACCCAGCCGGTCATGTAGGGGGGTTCACGATATTTGATTTTTGGATGATACTGTTTGTTGATTTTTTTCAGCAATTGAATACCCTTCACGTTGTTCTCGCTCCAGATTGCAAAAGGCATGACTCCCAGATAGCCATTTGCGGCCGGTCCGGCCAGCTCTGCCAGTTTTTGCCCGGTGCCCCAGAAATTTCCCGTAAAAATCGTGGTTAACCCCAATTTTTTGGCGTCTTTAAGAATGGTAGCGGTGGCCATAAAGGTCTCCTGAATAAAGGCATAATCAGCCTTTTTCTGTTTGATCCGCAACAATTGGGAGGTGGCGTCCAGTGCTCGCAGCGAAACGTTTTCTTCATCCACAATGTCGATTCCCAGTTTTTTCGCATAACGTTTGGCCGGGGCCAGTGGCGCGCGCCCGTAACCGCTGTCGTTGAAAATAAGGGCGACGCGGACAGGCCGATTTTGTTTCCAGTGGTCCTTAATGTATTTCAGAACCGTACGCACGTGGTCGGCATACGTGGTTACCGGGAGGAAATTCCAGTTGCCCGGCATCCAGACGAGATTTTGAGAAAAAGAGGCCGAAATGTAGGGGATTTTGTCTTTGATAATCTTGGTTCGCAGGGCCTCGCTGTCGCCGGTACCCCAGCCGATGATGGCCTTTACTTTCTCCTGCTCCACAAATTTTTTGTAGGCCGAAATAGCCTGGGGAATTTTGTACTGGTAATCCGTCCATTTTAAATCGATTTTTACGCCATTGATGCCTCCATTCGCATTAAGCCATTTGTAATAATCCCGAACCCCGTCTGCATAATGCCACCCTACATCCCCCGTGGGACCCGTGATGTCGAAAATGGCCCCCACTTTGATTGTTTTTGGCCTGGCGCCTACAGGACTCAAAAGGCCAAATAGAAACAGAATCCCCACGAAAAGAACAGCCCATTTTTTCACCATTTTTCTGACCTCCTCTTTTAGTTAGACCTTCGACTAACACCTGATATAACGTGTATCCCTGAATAAATCCTTAGGACGGAACGAAACAAGAATTCTGAACGTCAATGTGTCGAGTCAGCGACTCAACCCACAATTATCGCGATTAGCCTTCGTGATTCATGGATGATTTTTATCCACAGATTTCACGGATTTGCACGAATTCTTGGTTCGTGTTCATTCGTGTCATTTATGGGTATTTCTTCCCTAATATGAAAAGGGCCACAATTTCCAATAGGCCTTGATCATTTGCCAGCGGTGGTAAAGGCCGTCGGGTTCATAAATCAGAAACAGAATTACAATGAGGCCAAAAACCAACTCGCGGCTGGCTCCCAGAATATCTCCGATGTTCGGGTAGATACTGCCGAGTGAGCCGGCCAACACCCGCAAAAATTCGGGTAAAAGCGTAATAAAAATAGCCCCGTAGATGGTACCCAGTACGCTTCCCAGCCCGCCGATAATAATCATCGCCAGATAATCGATCGAAACGGTAATGGTAAAATGCTCGGGCGTAATGATGGTAATGTAGTGCGCCCAGAGGCTTCCCGCTATACCCGCATAGAAGGAACTGACGAAAAAGGCCAGGAGCTTGTATTTAAACAGATTAACCCCCAGAATTTCTGCGGCAATATCGTTGTCCCGAATGGCAATAAAGGCTCTTCCAATGCGGGTTCGCAGCAAATTCCTCGCATACGTGACCGCCAGAACCAACACAACAAAAATCAGGTAATAGAACGATCTTTCGCTGGAAAATTCAAAGGATCCGATTTTGGGAGGCGGTACCAGAATTCCAGAGGTGCCGTTGGTCAGGCTTCTCCAATGAACAATAGTAAATTCAATAATAACCTGGGCCGCCAGTGTAGCGATGGCCAGATAAAGCCCCTTGATTCGCAGAGACGGAACGCCGAAAGCCATTCCGACAAAAGCCGTAATAAAACCGGCCATTGGCAGGGCTACCCAAAAACTGAGACCCAGCCGTGTGGTGAGGAGGGCTGAAGCATAGGCGCCCACACCGATAAAGGCTCCCTGGCCCAGAGAAATCTGCCCGGCCAAGCCTGTTAAAATATTCAGGCCCATCGCCCCGATAATGGCAATTCCCGTAAGATTGGCCATTGACAGGAGGTAATTGTTCATGTACAAGGGACCGGTCAGAATGGCAATGAAGAATACAATCATCCAGAAACGCAAAAAGCGCGTCCGGAAGATTTCCCGATCTTGCTTGTACGAAACATTAAATACGCCAGCTGGACGCTCACTCATGAATCGACCTACACCCTTTCAATTCGTTCCAAACCGAACAATCCGTACGGTTTGATCATTAACACCAGCACCAGGATAATAAAGGGGAAAATCTCTTTCACGCCGCCTCCAAAAAAGGGGTCCAGATAGCCGCCTGCAAGATTCTCCAGTATACCAATCGCCAAACCTCCGATAATGGCTCCCGGAATGGAATCCAATCCGCCCAGAATCACGACGGGAAACACCCGCAGGCCCATCATGCTCAGGCTGATATTTACTCCGTTAATGTTTCCGATGACCACCCCTCCGACGGCTGCAACCAGGGCCGCAATAGCCCATGCGAGACCGTAGATTTTTTTAATGCTGATGCCCATGGAGAGGGCGGCGTCCTCATCATCGGCGGCCGCGCGCATGGCAATGCCTTCATTGGTGAATTTAAAAAAGACGGTAAAAATTCCAAGGAACAGAACCGCCAGAATAAAACTCCACATGTAAACCTGGGAAATCACGATCCCGCCGAAATTAATGGGCTTGCTTGGGAAAATGGGAGGGAAAACCCGGGTTTCCGTTCCCCAGATGATTTCCACGATTCCTCTCAGGAAGCTGGACAACCCGATCGTCAGCATGATGATGGAAAGCACGGGTTCTCCGATCATGGGACGGAGGAAAAACCGTTCAATCAGCAGACCCACGATCACCGCTACGGTCATGGTTAGTAAGAAAGCCAGGAAAAAGGGCACCTTGTAAGTAGTGGTAAGGGACAGGCACACAAAGGCTCCCACAAGAACCAATTCGCCCTGGGCAAAATTAATGACCCGGCTGGATTTGTAGATGAGAACAAATCCCAGTGCCACCAGCGCATAAACACTGCCCACCACAAAGCCGGTTACCATTAATTGAAGGAAGAATATCATGAAAGAACCTCTTTCGCCTCGCTTTTCATAAATTCTAATTTTAAATTGGTTCGAATGCGTGCCTCGCGCCCGTCGCGGTATTTCACCTGCGCTTCAACCTCACAGGTCTGCTGATCGCGGTAAAGGGCTTCCACCAGCTCTTTGTACCGCTCGGCTATGAATCCCCGCCTCACTTTTTTCGTGCGAGTCAATTCCGCATCGTCGGCGTCTAATTCCTTATGCAGAATTACAAATTTTCGAATGTGGGCCTTTTCGGGGAGCTCGCTGTTCACGCGCTCCACGTCGCTTCGAATGAGATCGTACACCTCCGGTTTCTGAGAAAGATCGACGTAGGTGGTGTACGGAATACGGTGCATCTCGGCCCATTTCCCCACATTGGCCATGTCAATATTGATGAAAACCGTGACGTAATCGCGTCCCTTTCCGAAAGCCACGGCTTCTTTGATGTAGGGACTGAATTTCAGCTTGTTTTCGATGTACTGCGGCGAGAATCGGCTGCCATCGGACAATCTCATAATGTCCTTTACGCGGTCGAACATTATCAAATGCCCGTCTTCATCGATTTCACCGGCATCGCCGGAATGCAGCCAGCCGTCCCGCAGGGCTTCTTTGGTTGCCTCCGGATCCCGGTAGTATCCCACAAAAACGCTGGGACTGCGGGAGAGGATTTCTCCTTCTTCAGAGATTTTGATCTCCGTCTCGGGAATGGGTTGTCCTACGGTGTTAAATTTGATATCATGGTCCCGGTGCACAACGGAAATGCCTGAAATTTCGGTTTGTCCGTAGATCTGTTTCAGGTTAACCCCAATGGCGTGGTAAAAGCGGAAAACATCCGGACCCAGAGCGGCACCGCCCGTGTAGGCGTAGCGAATTCGCGACAGGCCGATGCGGTCGCGCAGGGCGCGAAAAACCAGAATATCCGCCAGCTTGTGCAGGAATTTCCACCAGAGGCTGGGTTTTTGTTTGGCGAATTTCATGTCCGCCAGGGGACGCCCGATTTTCATGGCAAAATTAAAAACCCATCGTTTAAAGGCCGTGGTGTCTGCAATTTTGACCTGAATATCCGACAAGATGCTCTCCCAGATACGCGGCGGAGAAAACATGACCTGCGGAGCAATTTCCCGAATATCGGCCCGAATGGTTTCCGGCTCTTCCGGAAAGTTAACCGTGAAGCCGATTCGCAGGGCACCCGCAACCGACATCATTTGTTCCCCGGCCCAGGCCATTGGCAGGAAGGAAACAAAGTTGTCTTTTTCCTTCAGCGGGTCTACCTTAATTGACAGATTCTCAGCCATTTTGATCATATTCTTGTGGGTGAGCATAACCAGTTTGGGCCGCCCGGTTGTTCCGGAGGTGGTCAGAAAAAGGGCAATGTCCTCACCTTTTCCCGCGGCTACCTGCCGTTCAAATTCCCCGGGATGGTCTTTTTTGTAATCTGCTCCCAGCTTTTCGACTTCCTGAAAACTCATGAGCATAGGATCGCGGTAATACCGCATGCCTTTGGGATCCCAGTAAATGAATTTTTCCGCGCTCGGCAGACGATCCTTAATCTCCAGCAATTTGTCAATCTGCTCCTGGTCTTCGGCAATCACGTAGCGGGAATTGGAGAAATCAGCGGCAAATTGGACCTCTTCCGGCGTGGAATCCTGGTAAATGCCAACGGCAATTCCCCCAAGGGCCTGAACGGCCAGTTCGCCGTACACCCACTCCGGCTCATTATCACCGATAATCGAAACTTTATCACCCCGGTTAAATCCCAGGGTTAGCAGACCCAGAGCAAAATTTTCCACGTGATTCAGATAATCCTGCCAGGTTACGTTGTTCCAGATACCAAAGTCTTTTTCCCGGATTGCAATTCGTTTGCGGCCGTATTTTTGGGCTTTTTCAAGCAGGAGTTTTGGGAATGTGTCAGGCGCTGTCATTGAACGTCTGCCTCCTCGCCCAGGTATGCGCGAATCACATTGGGATTGTTTTTCACGGTTTCCGGCGTTCCCTCGGCGATTTTGAGTCCAAAATCCAGAACACACACACGATTGGAAATGTCCATTACCACTCCCATATCGTGTTCGATCAGAACGACTGTAATGTCCCACTCCTCATTGATGTCGATGATGAAGCGGGCGATATCCTCTTTTTCTTCCAGATTCATACCCGCCATGGGTTCATCCATCAAAATGAGTTTGGGCCGAAGAGCCAATGCCCGTCCAATTTCCAGCCGTTTTTGCAATCCGTAAGAAAGCGTCCCCACAACCTGATTGCGAATATGCTCGATTTCCAGGAAATCAATAATTTCTTCGATAAATTTGCGTTCATTGATTTCCTCTTTTTCGGCAAAGCCGAAATAGATCCCCGCAAAAAGAGCCCCCGACTTTAAGTGCGTGTGGGACCCCAGCATCAGATTGTCAAGAGTGGTCATTCCCTTAAAAAGTTCAATATTTTGAAATGTGCGGGCAATCCCGAGTTGGGCGCGTTTGTGTGGGGGAAAATGGGAAATGTTTTGGTCGTTGTAAAATATGGACCCGCGCTGGGGATGATACAACCCGCTAATTGAATTGAGAAGACTGGTTTTCCCGGCACCATTGGGTCCAATAATTGCGTAAATCTCACCGGAATTCACGGTGAGACTTACGTCTGTGAGGGCATTTACACCCCCAAAGTGCAGCGATAGATTGCGTACGTCTAAAAGCGCCATAAGGTTTTTAGGTTGTTTTCATTAACAAGATGGGACTCTGTTCCGGAATCCCTATTTCCATCTCGCATCTGATTCCGGCTAATCTATTCTGAAACTGTTCGAATTTAAATTCGAACACGCTTGCACGGCTTTAATGCTGCACTTTGGCGTCCCGTTGAGAAGGGGCAATGTGTTGAAAGAGAACTGATCGAATGAAAAAATATACTTATTTTGATATTTATTGTCAAGTAAAAATTGGGAAAGAATCTGCCCCCGCCATTTTTTGCTTGAAAATTATCCGGGAGTGTTGTAATTTTGAACAGAATTCATTTTTCTGGAGATTTCCCATGGGAACCCAAGTTTTACGACCCCTTTTGTCTCAGCCTTATGAAGGCCTGATTTTTGATGTGCTGTATACCCTGGTAGATGATGCCGGTTTTCCACGGGATGTGATTGTGCGGTTTTTGGAAGAAAGCGGTGTTCGGGTTAACCGGGAGGCGTACAATCAGGAGTATGACGCCTATCGCAAAACGCTGTTTGACTGGTCCGCTATTCGCCCGTTTGTTCGGGTCTGGGAGCTTCACAGGCGCCGGCTTCAGCATTTTTACAATTTATATTCCGTCGAACGAAATATTGAAAAGGACCTCTCAAGGTTGTGGGAGTACATGGGAACCAGCCATATTTATCCCGATGCTGCAGAGGTTTTGCCGCAGTTGAAGAAGAGATTCAAAATGGGTATTCTTTCGAATGCGGATAAGGATGATCCCCTGATTCGAAAACTAATCGGCCGGGGATTTGAATTTGATGTGATTTTGACCTCTGAAGAGGCAGGCTGTTACAAGCCGGACCGCCGGATATTTGAGATAATGGGCGAGAAAATGGGCCTGCCTGCGGATAAGCTTCTCATGATTGGGGACTCCCCCGAAGCCGATATTACCGGTGCTCACCGCGCCGGAATGGATGTGGCCTGGATCAATCGGGACGGGAAGAAATTGCCTCCAAGGGTGAAGCCGCCCACCTATGAATTTGCGAATCTGAAGGATCTGGCCGCCTTCTTGATCGGTTAGAAGGCGGCACAGGCCACGCAGATTGCAGCCGCACCCTTCAGGGTGCGCATGTTTTTGGGAATCGCAGGCGTGAAGCCTGCGGCTACAGGGTTTCTTCTAACAACGATTCAATCTCCTCTATTTCTTCTTCGGTTAACCGCCAGCCTGCGGCCCGGACGTTCTCTTCTACCTGCTGAACCGTTCTGGCACCGACAATAGCCGACGTGACGGCCGGATTCCTGAGTGTCCATGCCACGGCCAAATTACCGACCGTTTTCCCGTGCCGTTCGGCAATAGGCCGTAATTTGTCCACAAATGCCAGAATTTTGGACAGCTTCGGCTCTCTAAAATCCGGTACTTTGTGCCGCCAGTCGTCCGGCGCCAATCGGCCGGGATCAAATGCACCTGTAAGCAGGCCGGAGGCCATAGGACTGTAAACCACCACACCGATCCCGTTTTCCTCACAGAATGGTAAAATTTCTGCTTCAATTTCCCGCCGCAGCAAATGGTACGGAGGCTGCAGCGATTGCACCGGAGCAATTTTTAGACATTTTTTTAATTGAGGAACATCAAAATTGCTGACGCCAATATAGCGGACTTTTCCTTCCTTTTTTAGCTTGACCATGGTTTCCCATGCCCGGGCAAGGGAAGCGTTGGGATCGGGCCAATGGATCTGGTAGAGATCAATAACATCGGTTTTGAGGCGGCGAAGACTGTCTTCGGCCTCTTTTCGGATGCTGTCCGGCTGGAGATTGTTTTTGACCCGTCCCCGGTCATCCCAGACCAGCCCGCACTTTGTGGCCAGAAACACCTCGCTTCTTCGGCCTTCAATGGCCCGTGCCACCACCTCTTCGGCATGGCCCAAGCCGTAGATGGCTGCCGTGTCGATCCAGTTCACGCCAAGCTCCAGGGCCTTTCGAATGGCAGCAATGGACTCCTCATCGTCTTGTTTTCCCCAGCCCCAATCCCAGGGGCCGCCGATGGCCCAGGTTCCCAGTCCGATTTCCGTTAAAAAGGGTCCATCCGTGCCCAGTTGCCGTGTTTCCATGCGTCCTCCGCTTTTTCTTATTTTTGAAGTATTTTTGTAGCTCACGTGTTTTTAAAATAATTGATTTTCAGCTAATCCACCGCTTCCCCGGACAAAAAAACCGTGTTGATTGAAAGCGTGTAGTCTCCTGAATCTCCCGAAATATCGCAAAGCAACAGATCGGCATCCATTCCGGGCATGAGTTCAGGCGGGGCGTTTTGAGACCGAAGGTTTAAATAATTCAGGGGCGTGAATGCGCACATGTGAAGGGTCCGGTAAACGGCCGTTTCAAACGGCTGTGCCGGATGTTCCCGATTCCAGATGCCGGCGTGCGAGACCGTTTGCAGGGAAAGCAGATTCTCAAACGCTTTTTTCATAGTAAGAATACTTCCGAAAAGCGTATCGGGGTGGCCGGACACCTGCAAATAATTCCCGCCCTTGCTTACTTCTCCGCGTATTCCGGATATGTGAAAGTGTCGTACATCCGGTAATCCTGTGACAAACATGCTGTCCGTAATAGCCAGTACCCGGTCGGGGCCCTTTCGCCGGATGGCATCCAGTAAATAGCCTTTGCTCACGTGGACGTAATCGGGGATAAGCTCTACAAAAACAGGGTCCAGGGAAAGGGCGGCTTCAAAAGCCCCTCCTCCGTGAAAGGGCTTGTACGAGCTCTTTATTGGCCCGTTCATCAGGTGAACCGCGCCCCGGAGTCCCTTTTCGCTGGCTTTCTTAAACTGGTTGAAGGTTGCACCCGAATGCCCGGCAACCGTAAGAATGCCCAGCTCCCGCAGGATCGGAATCAAATCCCAGACTTTTTCCCCGTGTTCCGGTGGAATATTCACCAGGCGGATGTGGCCTTCGGCATCTTCCTGAAGATGTCGGATAAGATCTCGTGTGGGCGTCTGAAAAAATTCGGGATTGTGAGCCCCCGCAAATGCCGGCGAAGCGATAAAGGTTCCTTCAATAAAAATTCCCTTAAAAACAGCCCCCAGGGAATGCGTGGCTTTAAACCGGGCAAATTGCTTCAACACGCGCCGAATTTGTTCCAAAGGGGCGGAAATGGTGGTCAAAATAGCCGTTGTAACGCCCTGTGACAGGAAAAAACGCGCCGCCCGCTCAAGTCCTTCAAAATAGGCGGATTCTGAGGAATCGAACCTATCCGTTTGTGGATGGTACAGCCCCCAGGTGGTGTCGAAACCGGCGGCTCCGTTGGTGTGCACATCCACAAATCCGGGGAGGACAATCTGTCCGCCGAGGTCTTCGGCAAACCCGGAAACTGCCCCATTTTGTGGAGGCGTAATTTGTGTAATTTTCCCGCCCTCAATCCAGATGTCCGCTGTCTCCAGGCCCCGGGACGTAAAAATCCTCCCATTTGTAAAGAGGCGCGGGTTTCTTTTCTGTTCAGAATTCATAAAATAGCCGCTTTTTTCAGGCGCATTCCCAATGTGCGCACGTTTTGATGAATAAATTCACTCTAAAAACCACGAATGACACAAATTAAATTTTTGAAAATAATTCGTGAAATTCGTGGGTAAAGGTGTTTTAAAGCAAACGCAATTATTGAAGTTTTTTAAATCGATCTGAGTGAAAACAGGCCCATAATTTTAGGGCCGCGATTGCGCGGCTGAATTCTTCTGCCGGTCCCGAATCCATTTTTTGTGCTGTACTTTGAACCGTTCCCGAATCAGTAAAAAGGGCCGCTCGTAGCGGTTCGCCTTGAAGTCGGGAAAGCTCCACGGGTAGGGATAAAAATGCCCCTTCTCATAATAGAGCGTCAGGTCAGCGTAGATTCCGAAATCCAGGTAAATTTTCTGTATATTGTATTTGGCCGATGCCAGGACAACCTTCCCCACGTCCATGTAACCGGGATCCAGATTAACCGGCCGCTTGCCTGAGTCCGCAAATTCGTCTTCGATGGCAATGGTTTCAATTTTGATCCGGGCCAGGTCCTTGGGATGAATCCACTTTTCGAACGAAACAAACACCCGGAAAATGGGAGAGCCCATTTCGGGCACGTAATAATCGGTGACATCAAACGGGAAGGCTTGGCTCTGAAAATCGATGGCCCCGTACCGTTTGATGAGCCGGTTCTTGGCCGCTTCCAGGATGGCCTCCTGCACGTATAAAATCCCGCAAAAAAATTTAACGGGTTCCGGTTCAGCGGGTTTCATGGGTTTCCTTTCGGGGCTTAAAAATTCCATAGTCCCGCTCAAGCCGAAGATTTTCACTCAACGCGGCCTGGGCCTGTTCGATGATCTGTTTGTCAATTCCGAAAACACGGGAAATCGCCTCATGGTAATTCTTTTTGATTTTGATGTTCCGTTTTCCGGAAAATGAGGTTTCCCGCATGAAATCGTTGTGGACAAAAATGAGTCCGTCCGGTGTAAGACGGGTTAAATTGATGCCGTGCATTCCCGGCTTGAAAAACGACTCCTGCCAATACTGAAAAAACGCGTCCCAGGAAACCGGCTGATCTTTGAATCGATACCGCCAGCGAACCTCTTCCCGGTCAAAGGTGTACAGATGGTAGTAATCTGTGGCCGGATCGAAGCGCAGCTCCACGCCGGTGAATTCGGTTTTGTACACGCGCGGACGCTTTGAATGGATTTCCATCGGGTGATTCAGCAAATAACCCGGATCAATCAGAAATTTTCGCCCCTTCCAGAGAACAATGTTTGCCGTGTGGATATTTTCCCCGGCCCGCATATCGGCCATAACCGGATAGGTTTTAAATCCGGTTTGAACCAGGATGCTCTGCAAAAAATAGGTCAGCGCAAAACAGGTTCCCCCCAGTTTTTTTGAGATATGATCGGAAATCACCTCTTCCGGAAGGCGGATGCGTTTGTCATCCTCATTAAAATGCCGGTTCAGTTTAATGATTTTGCTGATATTTTCGTAGGGCAGAACGGAAAAGGCACTCAGGACTTCCTCGAGAAAATCGGGTGTTGCTTCCGGGCGGGAAAGACGAAAGTAATCCCGAAATATTTGGACGCTGTCCTCATTTTTTTCAGGATCTAAGATAAAATGACCGTGAGCCATTTGTGTTCTTTCTGAATATGCCAATGGAAATACACCTCAGGCCAAAACCTGTTTTGACAGGATTTACAGGATAGGTTGTTCATTTTGTACAGCCTGGCCATTTTGATTCATTCACTTATTGTTACGATTGCAATTGAATTGGGTTTCACGCCGCCCAATGGGTACGGTTCGTGTCTGCGCCTATATGAAATTTAGGATTTTTTTTATTTGAATTCAAGAAGCAAAATTACAATCCTCTGTAGCCGCAGGCTTTATGCCTGCGTTTTTACGTGGACGCACCCGTAAAGGGTGCGGTTACAGGGCGTAGCCGCGGGCTTTACGCCTGCGCTTTTTGCGTGGACGCACCCGTAAAGGGTGCGGTTACAGGACCCGCCCGTTAAAGGGTGCGGGTACAGAGCCGTACGGGTCTACCCGTTGTCTCCGTCCAGCAAATCGCCCAGGCCGCCCAGAATGGAACCTTCACCCCGGCGCTTTCCTCCGGCGGAAGGGGCGTAGCGCAGCACACGGTCGGCCATGCGCGAAAACGGCAGGCTCTGCAAGTAGACGATTCCGGTACCCTGCAGCGTAGCCAAAAACAGGCCTTCTCCACCAAAAAACATCGATTTGAGGCTTCGCACAAATTCAATATCGTAATTAATTCCGGAGGTAAAGGCGGCAATGCAGCCGGTATCCACACGAAGCATTTCGTTGTGCAGCTCCTTTTTAACCACCGTTCCGCCCACGTGCACAAAGGCCAGTCCGTCTCCTCGAAGGCGCTCCAGGATGAATCCCTCACCGCCGAAGAAACCCGTTCCGAACCGTTTTGTAAATGCAATTCCGATTTCGGTGCCGTAGGCCGCACACAAAAAGGCATCTTTCTGGCAGAGCAATTCTCCGCCGACGGATGCCAGATCGATCGGGATAATTTTCCCCGGGTAGGGGGCCGCAAATGCCACGCGTTTTTTCCCGGTACCTACGTTGGTAAAATGGGTTAAAAAAATGGATTCTCCGGTCAGAACGCGCTTCCCGGCATTGATCAGTTTTCCGAGGATACCGGCCGTTGCCTCGGTTCCGTCGCCCATTTTGGCCTCGTAGGAAATCCCGTCGTGCATGTAATTCATGGCGCCGGCTTCCGCTACGACGGTTTCACCCGGGTCCAATTCCACTTCGACAATCTGGAGATCGTCCCCGATAATTTCGTAATCCACCTTGTGGCTCTTCATTTTTTGGAATCCTCATAATTAGGTTTCTGAAATAATAAATTCACTTTAAAACGACACATGACACACATGGCACAAATCCAATTTCAATAAAATTAGGTTGTGAATCGGCGCGAAATTTGCAGGCAAATATTTTTTGAAGCAGACGTGCCGTGAAAACAAAAAACCTCCCGAATGCTCGCGTCACCCGAGAGGTTTGAACCCGTTTAAAACACGGTTTTACCAGCGGATGGCTGCTGAAGCCCAGGTAAAACCGGAACCAAAAGCGGCCAGAATCAGCAAGTCACCCTCTTTCAGCATTCCCTTTTCAACCACCTCACTCAAGGCGATCGGAATGGTGGCGGCCGTTGTGTTTCCGTACCACATGATATTGTTGTAAACCTTTTCGGGGGGAAGTCCCAGACGCTGGCGCATGGCTTCGGAAATGCGCAGGTTGGCCTGATGCGGAATAACCAGATCCACATCATCGATTGTTGCGCCAATTGCATTCAGGGCTTCCAGAACGACCTCCGGAAAACGCACCACGGAATGTTTGAACACATCCCTGCCCTTCATTTTGGGAACGGCCCGTCCTTCGTCAATGAGTTCGTGAGAAATATGCCGGGGTGTGGCACTTCCCGGCGATTCTGTCCAAAGATAAGTCGCATATTTCCCCTGAGAATGGAGGTGGGTGGTGAGAATGCCCCGACCGCTATCGTCATCAAAGCCCTCTACAACCGCCGCTCCGGCGCCATCACCAAAAAGAACGGCCACGTCACGACCTTTTGTGGAAATGTCAATTCCCTTCGATTGGACTTCGGCTCCCACAACCAGAATGGTTTTGTACACGCCCGATCGGATAAAGGCATCGGCCGTGGACAGGGCGTACATAAAGCCGGAACATTGGTTTCGGACGTCCAATGCTCCAATCGTCGGCATACCCAATTTGTCCTGTAGAAGAACGCCGCCGCCCGGGAAAAAGTAATCGGGACTGAGGGTGGCAAAAATGATAAAATCGATATCTTCCGGTTTTTTGCCTGCTTGCTCAAGAGCTATTTTTGATGCCTCTACGGCAAGGTCAGAGGTGGCCGTTTTTTCATCCACCCAGTGGCGTTCAATGATTCCGCTTCGTTCGCGGATCCATTCGTCGCTGGTGTCCATTAATTTTTCAAGATCGTGATTGGTAACCACTCGCGGGGGTACATAGCGCCCCAGGCCGGTAATACGAGATCGAATCATATACCTTCTCCTTATTTTTGGTGATACGTGTCTTTCTGAATCGTGCCGTCGATTCACACCTGATGAGAAAACAGGGTGAACGGCTCTGTAATTTAATAAAATCTGGTTAGAAATACAAATTATTTTTGGTGACGTGGCCGGCACTGAAAGAAAAGGCCTGCACCGTTTTTCAATCTTGAAAAGGCAGTTTGCCCCAAAAATTCCATCCGGATTTGCAAATAGTCAGCCTAATTCGTAAAACCGGCTTCTGCGGTCTTCAAAAAGATTGTTTCGGGGCGTGATCCACTTGTCGCGGGCCTCGGAGGGTTCCAGGTCAACCACCCGTAATTTTTCTTCCGTTTTGGAAAATTGCACGAGTCTTTCACCCCGGGGTGAAACAATCTGACTCATTCCGGTGAATGTTAGGGGAGGTTTCCCCCCTCGTTTTTCCGTACCGATCCGATTAGCCGTGAGAGTGAAGACCCGATTCTCGATGGCCCGGGTGATCATGGCATCCTGACAATAGGGCAGGACCAGATTGGCCGGCTGGCAGATCAGATCCGCTCCTTTCAGGGCAAGGGTTCGGGCCGCTTCCGGGAAGATCCAATCGAAACAAATCATGAGGCCGACCTTCGCAAACCCAATGTCGAAAACGGGGAATCCCAAATCTCCCTTTTTAAAGAAGAGTTTTTCTTCGTCAAACAGGTGAATTTTTCGGTACGTCCCCAGCGTGCCTTCGGGACCCACCAGAACCGCTGAATTGTAAAGAGAGTCTCCGTCTTTTTCAGCTATTCCGGCAATGATAAAGGCCTTTTTCCGGCGGGCCAGTGCTTCCAACTGACGGGTGGTTTTTCCGCCGGGAATAGGCTCGGACAGTTCACGAACTTCTTCGTGAGAGCTGAACTGGTAGCCGGTGGTACAGAGTTCCGGGAGAACCAGCAAATCAAAATCGGCCGTTTGAGCGGCCGTTTCGATTTTCCCCAAATTCCCCTCAATGTCTCCAAATAGTGGATGAAATTGAAAAATGGCGGTTTTCATAGTTGATATCCTATTTCAATCAGTCAATTCCGGTTAGGTTCTTGCGTCTCTATTAATACCAAAACAGAAATCAGTCATTCGCGCATTCGCGGCAATAACAATAGTCCTTTAAAATGCGTTCTACTTTGCCGGATTCAGCAATTCGACGTTTAAATCGTAGCTCCATTGGTCAAAGTACAAATTGCCTCCTTTCCATTCCACCTCGCCCCGCTGGAAATCCACATCGTCGGAACGAAAATATTTTTTGGGCGGAAACAATTTCTGTCCGTGATTGGAATTGAAAATGAGCCGGAAATGATCCAGATTTCCGAAGTAAAAATTCAACAGGGCATCTTTCTGCTCTAACGTGTACGTAGCTGCGTACTGGCTGATCCAGATTCCCATGTAGGGCTCCACGGGAATCCAGCCGTACGGTTCGAAATACGCTTCGGCCCAGTCGTGGATGGTTTCCTGATGGGGAAAGATGTACCACCCCGACTGCCAGCGGGCAGGAATGCCCAGAATCCGCGCAAGTGTGATGAACAGGAGAGCCTCCTGTCCGCAGTCCCCGTAACGATGCCGGTAGGTGTACATGCTGATATTCGGGATGGTTGAGTATTCGTTGGCATAACTGTACGCGATATTGGAAGCAATCCACCGGTAAATTTTTTGTGCCTGTTTCAGGGGATTGGTTTCCGCACCGACAATTTTGTGGGCCAAATCCTGAAGCTCCGGTGTAAAAACCACGTGAGGCGGTTGTTCTTTTGTGAAGATTTGAACGGCCGGATCGCTTGGGTTGTAGGGAAGAATTTTGGCCGGATCCGGCTCCACAACCACGGAATACATTCGGTACGTGTACGTCACTTGAAAAACGGTTGGGGAATCTTTCACGGCCGGCTGCTCAAAATAAATGGAACGAATGGGACTGTCGGGCCGGTCAATCCAGAGAGGCTGGGAACTGGCATCTACAAAATGGACATCCGTTTGAAAAGGGTAAGCCCGCGGGTACGGCAGCCAGCACCGAATGGTGTCACCGTCCGGGACGGCGTTTGGCTTTACGGTCAGAGTCATGGTGATTTTGTAATCCTGAGGCAGTGTTTGTCGGTCCGGCGACTCCTGATGGGCAATAATCATGGAGGCATAATTCTTCCAGAAGGCCTGCTCGTAAGGGGCACGCTCTTTCGGGGGCACTTCCCGATCCTGCAAATCCTTGTACCGCTTGAAGAGATTACTGACGCTGGCGTATTGAAAGTGCATTTTCCCGTCGATGGTACGGGTGTCAAATCGTCCTTCTTGAAGCCATTTTTTGAATTCGTCTTTTTTGAAATTGGCCACGCGTTTTTGCAATTGATCCAGAATGTCCTTTTCGGTGTATCTGTAGTCGATGCGCACGCGGTGCATCC
>JAADHR010000060.1 GCA_013151735.1 Calditrichota bacterium
CTGAAACACCAGACACTAAAGCACCGAACACTAAAACAGCGGACACTGAGCGTAGTCGAAGTGTCCGGATTTTGAAATGGTAATCGTCTAATTCCCCTGAGCTCGTTTTGCGGCTTCGCGCTCGCGGAGCTTTTTCCGTAAAACTTTTTGGATTGGATTCTTGGGCAAATCCTCCACAAATTCCACAATTCGTGGATACTTGTAGGCTGCCATGTGCTCCTTTCCAAATTGAATTATTTCCTTTTCCGAAACCTTCCCCTTAAAATCTTCGTGCAAAACCACAAACGCTTTCACTGTTTCGCCCCGGTACTCATCCGGTACGCCAATGACCGCCGCCTCCTGAACCGCCGGATGCCGAAGCAGTACCGCTTCCACTTCACTGGGTGAAATATTGTACGCAGAGGCGATAATCAAATCCTTCTGGCGAT
This sequence comes from Calditrichota bacterium, assembly GCA_013151735.1. Taxonomy (NCBI): domain Bacteria; kingdom Pseudomonadati; phylum Calditrichota; species Calditrichota bacterium. Next base: position 429 of record JAADHR010000060.1, read on the forward strand.
CTACAAAATAAATGAACCCGTCTTCGTCCATGGTACCAACATCCCCGGTGTGCAACCAGCCATCAACAAAGGTTTTCTCCGTTTCCTCCGGTTTGTTCCAGTAGCCTTTGGCAACCTGCTGTCCCCGGAAGAGGATTTCGCCCTGCTCCCCAATGGGCACTGTTTCTCCCTTCTCGTTCACAATTTTTGCTTCCGCACCGAGCGGCACCCCCAATGCTTTGTCATTGAATTTGTTTGGCATACACACAATAGCACCGGCGGTGGTTTCCGTCAGTCCGTAGCCATTCAAAAGGTGAAGACCGGTTTTGGCTTTCCATTTTTCCTGAAGCGGGATGGGTACCGGGGCACCCGAAGCCCCGCAGACCTTCAGGGCGGAAAGATCGTATTTGTCAAATTTCGGCTGATTTAAAAAAGCGGTGTACACCGGGGGCGGTGCAAAAAAGAGCGTGACCCGGTGTTTGTGCAAGAGCTTCAGGTAGCGGTGGGCGTCAAAACGGGGTTCCAAAAGCGTGATGCCGCCCGTGTAAAACATGCAGAGTGTTGCCAAAAGATAGCCTCCGATATGAAACATCGGAAAAAGTACAAGATTCACGTCCGATTCATTCAAACCGAAATTTTTGGATTGATTGGCGGCATTGAACACAAAATTCCGGTTGGTCAACATAACTCCTTTGCTTTTGCCTGTGGTGCCCGCCGTGTAGAGAATCATGGCTGTGTCGTCAAATCCGGGTGCCGGATTTGGAAAGTCGGAAGGAGAGTCTTCAAAAATGGACAAAAAGGGAAGGGTTTGGGTATTGTACGTCACAGAGACATGCGAACCGTCAAGACGGGATTTTAAACGGTAAAGAAAATTAATCGGAAAAGGAAGATAGTCATCGATGGTGGTCACTAAAATTGTCTCAATGGCTGTGTCGGGTTTCACCGGAAGAAAGTTGGGTAGAAATAAATCCAACGTAATGAGGTGCTTAGCCCCTGAATCGGCCAGAACGTAGCTCAGTTCCTCCTCTTTATACATTACATTGATGGGCACATAGATAGCGCCTAAAAGATTGGCCGCCAAAAAGGCAATGATCTGCTGAGGGCTGTTCGGAAGAAGAGAAGCAATACGGTCGCCCGGCTGAATACCAAGAGAAATCAGACCATTCGCAAAGCGACGGACAGCATCGTTTAATTGACGGAAACTGAGTTTTTTCCCGATAAAGATGAGAGCGGGTTTGTCTGGATACCGACTGGCGGTTTGGGCAAACATTTCGTAAACGGACATGGGTGTGACATCCGGTGTGGGCTCAATTCCCCAAGATGAATCGTAAGTAATAGCAGAGGTGGCCATTTTTGCCATAATTATCTCCTATTTTTGGATTGCCCCATTTTTCCCGGAAATAGATTTATTTTAAAGGAAGAAAGAGTCAAAGAGAAGATTCTTTTGTAAAATAAAAAATTGGTTGTGAAAATCAAGGGAAAAAAATTTATGCGTGAGTCTATTCCCAATCGTTCTGTAGACTCATAATGACGCAGGAGTTAGGGGTAGCTTGAAAAGCAACTGGATAACACAGTAAGATTTTCTTCAAAGATTTCAATTAATGGGTTCATTCCAAAAAGCGCGAATTACACAAATTACGCTAATTTAATTTCAATAAAATCAATTCGTAAAAATTCGTGAAATTAGTGGGCAAAGGCTTTTTAGAGCGGGCTCATTAATCAAACATCCTTTTTGGGCATTTTACTCATTTTCAACACCAGATAGCCCAAAAGCCCGGAAAGGAATGATCCAACAAGTATGGCCAGTTTGTCCGTGTAGTGGAATATCTGGTCGCTTTCAAACGCCAGCGTGCTGATAAACAGACTCATGGTAAAACCAATACCCGTTAAGACCGATACCCCATAAAACTGCATCCAATGACTGCCCTCCGGAAGTTTAGCCAGTTTAAATTTAATCGCAAGTCCGCTAAAACCGAACACACCCAGTTGTTTTCCAATAAACAATCCGAGAATAATTCCCAGAGGGACAGAACCCGACATCTGGCCAAGAGAAATTTGCCGAACATCCACCCCGGCATTCACAAAAGCGAACAGCGGCAAAATCAGAAACGCCACCCAGAAATGAAGATTGTGTTCGATATCCTTTACGAGCGAAACGGGTTGATTATTTTCATCTTTTGCATTCAACGGAATCGTAAATGCCAGAGCCACACCAGCCAGCGTGGCATGAACCCCGGACTTCAAAACGCTCACCCACAAAACCAGGCCGACAATAAAATAGGCTGCCTTTTTTGCAACACCCAACACATTAAGAGTGATTAAAACGGCCAGGGCAAGCGCTGCAACAGAAATGGATATCACAGACAGATTGGCCGTGTAAAACAGCGCGATAATCACAATTGCCCCCAAATCATCAATAATGGCCAATGCCATTAAAAATATCTTGAGGGAAATCGGAACCCGCTTCCCCAGAAGGGAAAGAATCCCCAAAGCAAAAGCAATATCCGTTGCCGTGGGGATGGCCCACCCATTAGCAGCAATAGGATTGCTTCGGTTAAATAGCAAATAAATCGCTGCCGGGACAGCCATGCCTCCAAGAGCAGCAATTCCGGGAAGAGCAGCCTGTCTTATGGACGATAAATGGCCTTCCAGCACTTCCCTTTTAACTTCCAACCCGATCAGTAAAAAGAAAATGGCCATCAGACCGTCATTGACCCAATGGTAGAGCGATTTGTCCAGGTGCAATGCACCCACGCGCACTTCGACGGGAATGTGTAAAAAGGATTTGTAAATTGAGGATAGCGGCGTATTACTGAAGACCAAGGCCAAAACAGTGGCAGCCATCAATAATATTCCGCTGGATGATTCTTTTTTTATGAAATCTTCGACTATTTTCATCGCGCATCCGGTTTCCGTTGATGCATGACAATAGGTGGCGAGAAAACGCCCCATGCCTTAATATGTTTAAATTTCACGGGTTCATTGGACGAAATACTTTTTGACCATGTGTTTAACCAGGGCGTGGTACGGCAGCCAGGCTTCCCACACATCCCTTGCCCATTCTTCGACCAATTGGCGGTGTTCGGCTAAATTTTTCGCCTTTGCAACGTCAAGTACTGTAATTGACCCATTGGGAATGGGTGGTTCCAACCATACAAACCTGTTTGCGCGTTTACAGATTATTTCAATCGCTGTGGCCACATCCGGCACGCTCATCTCCTTTTTAAAAAGAAGATGCAATCCTATCAGATGTAGATTAATGGACCGAATGGCGTCTGGTTTTGGTTTCCCAGGATGTTGAACCGAATAGGTATCAACGATAAGGTGTTGTGTCAAATCCGAATATTCCAATTTGCCATATCCTTTCAACAGCACCTTTTTATAAACCTCCCAGCATCCTGCAGTTGCTCCGATGTATTCGTGTGGTTTTCCGGGAATATCTTCGACCAAAGCACCACATCCATAGCATTTAATGAGATTATTCACTGTTAGCTCATTTTCTGGGTTCCGGGATCCAGAACAAACGGCCATTTAATGGACGTTCAACTGTTTCCCTTTATGTTCCCCTTTGCGTTTCTCCAGCGACCCTTTCATTCTATTGCAAGAGCCACTGACAAATGCAGCACCCGCTTTCGGTGTGTTTTTAGATGCAGAATAGGAGGGTTTTATCTTAAAGTTATCAATAATACGATAAAAATCAAGTTTTTTCTTGTTCCGACCCAAATTCCATCCGCTTTGAAGCAGAATTGATCACCGGTACACCAAACAAAATCCCCTCAAAATCCAACAATAAAACTCTGTAAATATTTCATCACCAGGGATGTTATCAGGGATCACCGAGCGGCCTCGAAGCACTGAGCTGATGATATGCAATTGTCGGATCTGTCTGTCAGGAGCGTCGACCAGCATCTTCCCCATGCCAATAGTGTGTTCGATCGCTTCCATGTGAAGAAGCATTTCGACAGGTTCTGAACAGTCCCGAGCGTTCGCCGCGGCCTCCAAAATCGTGGATTTTGCCACAAACCGTATAACAGAGGACCAGAGGAAATATATTGAATCCAATGGACTCAAAACACCAAGGTCTGTTACTTTAACAAAATCATTTTGCGGCTTTTTTCAAAAGGACCGGCTTTTAGTTGGTATATGTAAACTCCGTTTGCACAAGACAGGGCATTCCATTCGATCGAATAATCCCCTGCCGGTTGCTCTCCCGAAACCAACGTCGTTACCTTCTGTCCCAGCATGTCGAAAATGCTCAAGTCAACCGCCAAATTCTTTGAAAGCTGGTAATTGATTCGTGTTGTCCCGTTAAAGGGGTTCGGATAATTCTGGTTCAGCTTAAAATCAATGCGAAAATTTTCAAAAAACTCTTCCATTATAGTAAAAATATCGCTGACCGGATAATACGGCCTGGGGATGACACCTTCGTCACTCAAAAGTTTCCACAGACGGGGGTCCTTTAATAGGGCATCGATTTGGGTGGAATCGCCATTGAGATATGCTCCTTTGGAAATAAGGCGCACCCCATGCGAGTAATCCGCATACCGCGCAATATGTCCGTTATAGACGGGTTGAATCGGGTGGTTCTCGCTCAAATGCCAGCCATAAATAACCACGCGGGGGTAATTCCGGTCCGGGCTGTAGATTTTATTTGAGATAATAATATCCTTTTTGTGTCCGGCAATCATAGCGTCACCGGAGCGATCAAACCCCAGCTGGGCAATTTGCTGCCGGATTGAATCGGTGTGCTGCAAAAAGACCGGCACGGTCGTCATTTTATCAGAAGGGGGTATCGGTTGGGGCCTGAGTTTGATTTCTGCCTTGCGGTAGATGATATCCACCATTTTTTTTGTGGGAAGTGTGCAATGCAACCGATTGGCCAGATATTGTGCGGTTGATGGCGTCATGGGCATGTACAAATAATTCTGATCGGATCCAATGGCCATATAGTCACACGCAACAAAAAACGTCACGGTGTAGCGCCTGGCATTAATTGTTTGGGTAACCGACACCGCCCTGAGTTTCCGTGAAAAAGAAGGCACATTTCCGCTCAAAATCTCCCTGACAACGGCCTTTTCTCTGTCATCCAAACTGAGGCCCGCGACCCGCCGGGCAAACGCCTCTCCACTCACGGCATTTTCCGGCCGCTCGGGAAGATTCAAATAGTGCAAGGAGTCACTGACTTCTGTTTTGAGCCCGGAATTGCCGGCCCAAACGGGCGATGCGGGTTGTCCCACAATCACTTGCATCAGGATGAGAATCAGACCGAGAGTTTTTATTAATTTTGGCATTGGTTTCTTCAAATTAATAAAATTTGTCCTATTTGAGTTTTTGTGTGCATTGCTATTATTGTATGTTAGAAACCTAATGAAAATTTCAATTTGATTTTTGCCCTGTTATTGGGAGAAGAGTAAAAGTCCCAAGCAATGTGTACTCGAAATGTAAAGAACCCCCGGTAAAATAGCAAGCATAAAATACAAGAATCGATCTTCCAGTCTCCTTTTTGTTCGTTTCCCTCTCGATTCCTGTTTATCCCCGGCCCAAAAATAAAAAGGCTGCTTTTCAAGCCTTTTATAGCCATCAAACCAGCCCGTTTTAGGAAGACTCTTCAATATTCATCAAAATCCAACCCCATCAAAATCCAACAAAAAGCCCCTGTAAATAATGCATTTACAGGGGCTTTTTCTGGAGCCACCGAGCGGGCTCGAACCGCTGACCTGCTGATTACGAATCAGCTGCTCTTCCAGCTGAGCTACGGTGGCAAATAACAAATTTTGGTTTAAAAATATACGAAAATCAAATCCCTATTTCAAGAAAAATATTTTTACATCCTAATAATTTTTCTGAATCGTTACATCACTTATTTTTTCGGCAAACTGAACGAGTGCTCCGTGATCCAATTCGGCCTTTCCATCCGCAATCAATGCAGAGATCATCTGCTGGACAATCGCCGTCAGGGGCAGGGGAACATCAATCTGGCGGGCCGTTTCCAGCACATTTTTCAGATCCTTCTGATGCAGCTTTAATTTAAATCCCGGATCAAATTGACGATTCATCACCTTTGGAGCCTTTGAATCCAGAACGTGACTTCCGGCCAATCCGTTTCGAATGGCGTCGTAGAGGGTTTCCGGATCGAGACCCGCCTTCTGCGCCAAAACAAACGCTTCCCCCATGGCCGCAATGTTCAGGGCGACGATAATCTGATTGGCCAATTTCGCATAATTCCCGGCGCCAATGTCCCCAACCCGCTTCACAGATTGTCCCATGGTTTGAAGAATGGGTTTCATCTTCTCAAACGAGGCTTCTGAGCCGCCCACCATTATGGCCAGCGTTCCGGCTATGGCCCCGGCTTCACCGCCGCTCACGGGCGCATCCAAAAAGTCAATGGACTTGAGGCGCAGAAGACGGCCAATCTCCTGGCTGACAACGGGCGAGATTGAACTCATATCGATTACCGTTGAATGCGCGCGTGCCGCTTCGGCAACTCCATTTTGACCCAGAATCACCTCTTTTACATCAGCGGAATCCGGAAGCATGGTCAGAATGACGTCGGCCCGGCGTGCACAATCAGAAATGGATTCAGCAGCAGCCGCCCCTTTCTCCACCAACGGCGCCATTTTTTCGCGCGTGCGGTTAAAAACAATCAACGGATATCCGGCGTCAAGCAAATTGGCGGCCATGGGCTTTCCCATAATCCCCAATCCGATAAAACAAATGGTTGGTTTTTCCATACACCCTCCTGTTATCTATTGATAAAAAAACCCTGATCTGAAACCAAATCAGGGCCTTTGAATCAACCGATTCAACTAAAATGGGGTCAACCAGCGCCGCCAATTGGTATCCTGCAATTCATTTCGGGCCGTAGAGTGCACCAACTGATAATCGCCAAAACCCCGGATATCCACAAAATAAAAATCAACTCCCCCTTGAATGTGATAATAGTGCCAAATTTCGTATGCCCTTGATTCGCTGCTGTTGGGGAAGCGTTCGATCTCATCGGGTTTGCCGTACTCCAAATAGATCCGCCCGCGGTCACTTCGCCAGCCGGGTTTCCCGGATCCAAAATGTGAATTCACGTACGCCAGTCGCTGCAAATAATCCTGCCGAAACTCATTCTTAACCGTGGTTGGATCCTGATCCCGCCGGATCCAGAATTTTTTCATAAATTCGCGTTTTCCGGGCAAATCCAGGCTTTTGTAGATTTTCTTCTCCTGGTTGGTGGCCATGTAACTGGCCCCATCAAATTCTGCATCCAGTTGTTTGGCCGTCATTTCGTCGTAAACCTGATATTCCGGGCTGTTTATGATTCGCGAGAGCAACGAGATTTTTGATCGTTCCTTTTTCTCCTGCTTTGCAAAATCGGAGCTTCGATACACATAAAATTTTTTCATCGAATAGGATTTTTGACCGGTTCCCAGATCCGATGCAATTACCTTAAAGAAGTACGATCCGGACGGCAGCGTAATGATATTGACGCCGCCCACTTCAACAGCGGACGAACCCGGTTTTTTCCGAACAATGGGATCATATTCCCGGACAATCTTCCCGTCGCGATCCAAAACCTGATACTTTACCTGATAACTGTCGGGTTTTGCTTCTTTTTTTATGTTGTATATTTCAGAATAAAAATAAAGAACCGGGGCTCCTTGTCCGTACAAGCCGCCGGGATTTGGAATGACCTGATACCCGTTTTTGGTGTACATGTTGGGCTTGTCATTTTTTTGAATCAGCGATGCAAATTCAATATCGCTTACATCCATTGAATCGGCAACAAAGGGATGGATTTGAGCCGGCATTTCAATGGTTCCAAAACGGTCGTTATTCAGATCACGGACCGTGACCTTTAAATTGTACGTTCCCGGTCGAATGTACACCCGGGACACATCCGGAAGTCGTTGTGTTTTTGACACCTGGGCCAAACTATCTGCATAGGTCACCTTTTTAACGGCATCCCGGAACAGCACAGAATCTCCCTTCATTACATCAATCTCAATTCTAAAATTGGCGCGGTAATGGTGGGTGCTGTCCTTCACAAATTTCAACTGACTGCGATAAATAGCGGAATAAATCTCCAGATAATCGAATCCGTTGGACGCCCGAAAGGCGGCATAATTTAATTCAAAGGGTAGTTTGGTTTGATTAAATGTTTGGGCCCGAAGACCTGAAATCCCAAAGATAAAAAGAACGCTCGTTGCTATGAAAAACAATAGCCTTTTCATAAAATCCTCTCTTTTAAAAAACCCATTTTGCTTTTGTCTCTACTTGTAATTTTTCAAATAGTTTTACGTTAGAAATGAAAAAAGTTTCCCTAACTCTCCGATTTTACGAACTGATTTCAGCCGACGTCTCTTCTTTTTCAAACCGCACCGACACCAGTTTTGAAATGCCCTCTTCGGCCATGGTAACCCCGTAAATATTGTCAGACGCCTCCATTGTAACCTTGTTGTGCGTGACCAGAATAAACTGCACCGTATCGGAGAAATCGCGTACCACTTTTAGAAAACGGTGGAGACTGACATCATCCAGCGGGGCATCGACTTCGTCCAGTACGCAAAAGGGGCTGGGCTTCACCTGATAAATTGAGAATAATAATGTAATTGCAGTCAGGGCTTTCTCCCCCGCAGACAGCAGGTCCATCGAGCTGATTGCTTTTCCCCGAGGACGTACTTTAATTGAAATGTCCGCCTCCAACGGGTCATCCGGGTTAAACTTAATGTGAATGTCCCCTTCCCCCCCGTCGAAAAAGGACTGAATATTTTTGCGGAAATTCTCTCTGATTTTCTGGAAGACATCGTAAAATTTATCGTGGGCCGTTTTATTAATCACTGAAATCGTTTCCAGGAGCGTGTTCTTTGCTTCCAGAAGATCATCCCGCTGCTTTTCCAGAAATTCCATCCGCTTCGATTCTTTTTCATATTCTTCCAACGACAGCAGGTTGACCGGTCCGAAATTCTGGAGCCGCTTGCGCAGCAGTTCCAACCGCTCTGCAATTTCCTGAAACTCGGTTGGCGTCTTGGGCTCGGCAGGAACCACCTCGATTGCATATTTTTCGTTCATATTGTGCTTAATATTATCTGCCCGAAGTTCCAGCTCCGATAGCTTTAATTTCAGATTTCTCAGCATGTCCGAGGAACTCTCCCCTGCCTCCCGCGCCTGTTTGACTTCATTCTCCTTCGTTTTCAACTGCGTGCGCAGGTTTTCCAGATCAGACTGAAGCCTGTTTTTATCCTTAACCAACGCATCCCGGCGGGAATACAATTCGGCCAGAGCCGTGTGGGCCTTTTCAATCACACCCTCCAGATACTCAATGTCCGTTTCAGCCTCGCCGATTTCCCGATCGCGTGTAGCCAGCGTTTTGGTCAGTTCCCGAACCGTTCGCTCCATTCGTTCGATTTCAGACTGAATATTCTTTTTCTCGGCGGTTGTGCGAACCAAATTCAAATTCAATTCGTGAGCCACCTCCGCCAATTGATTGCGCTCTTCCTCCAATTCCTGTACCTTGTCCAGTAAACGCTGCGACTCTTTCTCAAACTGCTCTTTCCGTTTCGAAAGCTGCTCAATGGCCGGCATGAGCCGATTGATTTTTTCGTGAGCCTCCTGAATCGCGTTCCCGGTGCGTTCAATTTCCTGAGAGACGTTTTGAATAAGGTCGACTGTTTTCTGATAGGTTTCCCGATCCCTTGCCAGCTGAACCTGCTGGTGAAAATTCTGCTCTTCGTAGCGCTTCAACGCACGCTTCCGGGATTCGAATTGTTTCCGAAGGGATTCAAGTTTTTCCTGCTCACGCTTGACCTTTTCCGTCAGTTTTTCCTGCTCCGACTCCAGGGATTTAATTTCGGCCGATAATCTTTTCAGTTCGCTTTTGCGGCCCACACCTGCTACACGCTTCCCGCGCGCATACCAGGGAGTCCGCAACAGTCCCTGACTGGAGATGAGGTCACCCGCCGTCGTTACCACGCTTACCCCGTGTTCCCGGTGGATCCTTTTTTGAGTTTCCTCATCCGATACAATCAGATAATCCCCCAAGAGCCAATCGATCAAAGGCTTAAATTTTTTCCCCACGCGCACCACCTCATTTGCCCCTGTATTTCCGCTCCCGACACATCCGGACGGCCGCTCTTTTGGGGAGATTCCTTCAGCCACTCGAGAACCACAAATGTAACCTGACCCAATTTTTGCTTTTGCAAACGTTCAATAGCGGCATAAGCAGTTTCCGCCTTTTCCACCACTAAAAATGACGCCATTCCGGAGAGAATCGCCTCGATGGCACTCCGATAGGCTTCCGGAACATCCATCAAATCTCCCAACGGTCCCAATAGTCCGGGAAATTCCGACTGGTGTTCCAACAGAAACTTCACCCCCTCCGGAAACCCCTCATTCGCTTCAATCACGTGTTGAAGAAAATTCTTCTGCTGGTATTTTCCCTCCAGTTGGCTCTTCACTTTCAGTGCTTCTTCTTGCAGCTGCCGGTAGCTCATCTCTTTTTCGTGTACAGAATCTTCTGTTTTTTGAAGCTCTTTGGTGAGCCGGGCAACGTCGTGACTGGCCGTCGAATCGGCCTGCGTTTGTTGGGCCAGCGATTTTTTCAATCGTTCTTCTTCTTCGCGGGCCGCAGCCAGTTCCTTCTGAAGCTGCTCCTGTTTCCCCTGAAGGTGAAGAATTTGGGCCTCATACCGGCTTCGTTCCTTCTCGTTCTTATCCAGTTCTTTCAGCAGATCGACCAATTTCTTCCGGTAGTCATTGGCTTCCAACCGGCGTCTGTTCAGGATCTTTTCGAAGCCTTCCAGCTCTTCCTGTTTCAGACGGAGTTTTAATTTGTACCCGTCACTGATTTCCTCTATTTCAATTAGTTTCGGACGACTTTCTTCCAGCCTCTTGATCAGAATTTGCTGTCTTTTACGAAGCTGGTCCTCTTCCGTCCGGTAGCGCGTAATCTTCTCCTTCAGTGCCCGAATCCGCTCCTTTGAAACAGCCAGTTCATTCTCTTTTTGATGGACCTCCTGAGTCACACGATCCAAATCCGATTGCACCTTTGAAAGATGATCCTCTAAAGACAGAACATCTGCGCGCATGTGTTCCAGATAGGCTTCTTCCTTACTCAGCATGGAGCGATTGGTTTGAAAGGCCTGTTGACGCTGGGCCAATTGAGATTTCAAGGGTCGTAATTCCCGAAAGATTTTCCCAATCTCCAAAGAAGCATGACGAATGTCCAATTGCTCAATTTCTTCCGACAGCTTCTGGTACCGCTCTGCCTTGTTGACCTGACGTTTCAGCGAATTTACGTTCCGCACAACCTCCGAAATAATATCATTGACCCGATTTAGATCTTCCTGCGTGGCATTTAGTTTTCTCAAAGCGGCGGCCCGGCGCTGCTTGTATTTATTGATCCCGGCGGCTTCTTCAAACAGTTGGAGCCGTTCTTCCGTTTTGGAACTCAGGATCGATTCTACCATTTTTAATTCAATCACCGAGTAAGAATCGGGTCCCAGGCCTGTGTCCAGGAATAAATCGGTAATGTCTTTCAGACGGCACGGTCTCTTGTTCAGCAGATATTCACTTTCACCCGAACGGTACAACCGCCGGGTGACCACAACCTCGGTGTACTCGGATGGAAGCACGGAGCGGTCGTTTCGAATCGTCATCGAAACCTCGGCCATGCCAACGGGCTTTTCTGTGCTGCTCCCTGCGAAAATCACCTTGTCCATTTTGTCACTGCGAAGGACTCCTGCACGCTGCTCGCCCAGAACCCAGCGAATGGCATCCACAATGTTCGTTTTGCCGCTTCCATTGGGTCCAACGATGCACGTCAGACCGTCCCTGAAAATGATTTCCGTTTTCTTGGCAAACGATTTAAACCCACGCAATTCTAATCGTGTAAGATACATCTAATCCTCATAAAAACTGAGATTGATCCAGACATTTTGTGCACTTTCTCACCGAAGAGAAACTGCTCGTTCATCAAACCAAACACGCATTCCCCCAAATGGTTTTTCACCCACAGCATTTTTCCCCGGCCATTTACGAAAAACATGTATTCCATTCGTGCATTCGCGGCAGATACCCCGCACCGATTTTTCAGAAACATTCCGGTTCAATCAAATTCACGGGAAATCCCTAAAAATGGCCCTTCTAAATCCCGGTTCTCCAGACGTGCACCACGTAACCCAAAAAGGGCCAAAAATTGGAATGCATCTGGTACAGCCAGGCCAAAAGTCCCCAAAAGCCCCCGATAAAGACTATCATTCCCAAAGCGGTTTTAACCGCCGAAAAATGCAGAATAACCACCATTCCCCGAAAAATCCGGTAGATAAACCAAACGAACAAAACAGCCAACATGATGAAAATAAAATACCGGGCTGCCGGATAGGGCCAAATACGAGCCGAAATCATGGCAACGGGAACCAGAAAAATGAAAACACCGCTCAGCCAGAAAACCATGGTTAATGCATTCCGGAGTGAAAGCGAACGGGCCGCGGCAACCGTAAACAACTGAATGGCAACCGCCAATGCTGAAAACAGGAAAAAAATGATGCCTGTCAGCACCAAAACAAACAGCCCCGGATTCCAGACCAGTGGGACAAAAAAACTCTTCAGCCACTGAAAATAAAGCATCTGCGACATAAAATAGTCAAATAAAAGGGATTCCCGGTAATAGAAAAACAGGCTCGCCCCAAAAATTGCCAGCGTGGCCGATCCGCTAATGCTGATAATGAGAGAATGCCCCCAGGCGATTTTTCGGCCTGACTGCAGTTCTTCATAAAAACCATGCGGCCGCATAAACACCCGAACAAAATTACCCGAAACGCGCCGGTTCCCTTTCAAAAAGTAAAGGAAAAAAATAATAACTCCGAATCCCCATAAAATGAAAGACACCTCCCGCGGATCGCGGGTTTCGACGTAATCGGCATAACGGGCTTGCTTCCCCTGAAACAGATCGTGAACCATTTTCCAGGCCACCCGCGGAGGATCGTGTGCTCCGGCCTGCAATCCCAGGTGAAACTCGCGCTTATTCTGCTCGTAGGAATTTAAAAAACTCGGGTAAGCCCCCGGGTAATCCAGATAAGTAAAAACGAAATAACCGGCCACATCCGGAGACCGGGAAAGGTCCTTCACGTTTTTCCACAAATAAAATCCCTGGCGTTTTTCATAGCTGAGTTCATCTTCAGAACGATCAAACATTTTTACAAACGGTGCCGAGACCTGTGTAAACAGAATGGGTACTTCAGGATATTTTTGCCGAAAGTCGGAAATGACCTTCTGCCACCGGGGATGCTGAAACGACACCATGTCGAATCCGACCCAATCCATTGGAAAATGCGCCGTGCGAACCACCCCCGTGCGAAAAGAGGCGCCGCTAAAAAAACGTGTTTCTCGCGTGTCATTTTCTTTCGGAAGAACTTTAAAAAACTCCTTTGAAAATCCATCATTCCCCACACCCAGCATAACACTAAAAAAAGATGGGTGCTCTTCTCCGTCCAGACGAAGGGTTCTCCAGAACTGACGGACATTTTCTCTAAAGGAAGCCTTTTCCCAATTGTCTGCCGGGGTGTTCCAGAGCGGCGGACCCGTCAAAATGAAAAAACCCAGGGAATCGGCCATCGTAAACATCTGCGGACTCGGCGGGTAAATAAACAGAACGGCATTGGCACCCAGCCGCTTCACCCATTTCCCAAATTCTTCCGGCGGCACCTGCCCGGGAAATACGGAAAGTCCTTTTAACTTTAAAAGGGTTCCATTCAAATAAAAA
>JAADHR010000061.1:0-1146 GCA_013151735.1 Calditrichota bacterium
GTCTGGTTTGCTGGTAGCGGCAAAGGACGACCGAACCCACCGCGTTCTCTCTGATCAATTTCGAAATCGCACCATTGAGCGGGAATACTGGGCGTTGGTGTGGGGCGTGCCGAGTCCGCGATCCGGTCGGATTGAGACCCAGATCGGCCGGAGTCCTACGAATCGAAAAAAAATGGTGGTTTTGGAGGAAGGGGGAAAACTGGCGATTACCACCTACGAAACCCAGGAGCGACTCTATTTGCTTTCTCTGGTAAAATTAAAACTGGGTACCGGACGCACGCATCAGATCCGCGTGCACATGGCCCATATTGGGCATCCTGTTTTTGGGGATGCCGTTTATGGAGGAAGAAATCGCCGGTTGGGTGCCCTGACCACGGCAGAACGGAAAGTGGCGGCTCGTTATTTGGAACTGCTTCCACGCCAGGCCCTCCACGCACGAACCCTGGGGTTTGAACACCCGTACACAAACGAGTGGCTGCGTTTTGAATCGGATTTGCCGGAGGATATGCAGCGCCTGCTGGAGGCAGCCCGGGAAGACTACCAGAAAATATCTTTTGATTGAGTTTTTTAAGACTGACCCGCTGCAATTTAGGGATTGCTTCGCTCCCCCTGAGTGCCGGAAATGACAGGCCATTTTTTCGATGCGTTTTGGTGTTCGTTTAAAATTTCCGAATCCGGATAAACATCTAACTACATTTTGGAGAGAAAAGTGAAGTCGACTGAGAAAAGTGAACCCGATTTTGAAATTCCCTGCGAGGAAAAAATTAAAATGCTTTCCCGGCTGCTTCTGGCCTGGGACGGGCAGTGGTTCCTGAAGACCGTTCAGGAAATCGGACTGGAAAAGGCCGTGGAACAAAATGCCCGGGTGCGCACGAGTTTTGCAAAGATCGAAATGCGCGAGATGTTGAAACGTTTGGGACTGAAGAAAGCAAAAGATCTCCCGCAGGCTGTGGCCATCATTCAGAAATACAGTGAGCTTTTTGGCGGGAACCGCATTCAGGCAGAGTGGGAATTGCGCGGAGAAACGGAAGCAACCCTTCGCGTGCACCGCTGTCCGGCGCTGGAGGGGGCTAAAAAAGCGGGACTGGCCCGTGTGGATCAGCCCTGTGTGGCCTGTGAGCGCCTGTGGCCAACCTGGTTGTCGGT
>JAADHR010000061.1:1202-5229 GCA_013151735.1 Calditrichota bacterium
ACGCGTGCCGTATCGAGATCAGGGGAAACGTGTAATTTGTGTGATTTTATTTGATCAAGCGGAACGCTTCAATTGAGATCTGCCGCTTTCGGTTGCCTTTATTTTACCGGGCAACCCCTTGAGTCGGAATCAAAACATAAGGATGTATCAAGATGCCTACATTATTTAAGCGCATTCACGAACTGGAAATTCAAATTGACCGGTATCTGGACATCGTTCTGAAAGGGGCTCTGCTGTTTCGTCAGGGGGTAAAATACTATCTGGAAAAAAAGTCAGATGAGTTTTCCGATCGTCTCCAATTACTGGATCGTCTGGAAAGTGATGCCGATTCACTCAGACGGGAAATTGAGAGTACCCTTTATTCCCGAATGCTGATTCCGGAATCCAGAGGAGATGTTCTGGGTCTTCTGGAACAAACCGACGACGTGTTGAATACGGCAACGGAAACGCTCATTCAATTTTCAGTACAAAAGCCCGACATTTTTCCGGAATTTAATCAGGATTATCTGGATTTGACGGAATCCTCCATGAATGCGATGGAAGAAATGGTAGGGGCGATTCGATCCTATTTCAAAGATTTAACGGGCGTTCGGGATCATATCGATAAAGTGATGTTTTATGAAGAAGAATCTGACCGAATCTCAGAAAAAATGCTGGACCGTCTTTTTGAATCCAAAGAAGACCTGTGCCGGAAGCTCCACATCCGGGATTTTATTGACCATGTTGAAAATATTGCAGATGAGGCCGAAGATGTCTGCGATCGGGTAGCCATTGCAGCAATCAAAAGGCACGTGTGAGCTTTGAGTGTTTGGAGGCAAAAGGTCCGCCTTAAAAAGCAGGCAAATTCCTGTTTGAAAGATCTTAAGAGACCGGATTCCCATCGGCATCCAGAAAATGGACGGTTGAGAACCCCAATTTCCTGACGTCCGGTTCAATCTTCTTGCGATCTCCCACAACAACCCAGACCAGCTTTTCGGGGTGAAGCACGTGTTTGGCGGCTGCTTTCACCTGCTCCAGATTCAGTGCCTTGACCCGTTTGGCGTAATGAGTAAAATAATCCGTTGGCAGATTGTACTGAACGATCTCCGCTATCGATGATGCAACGGCAGCCATGGTTTCCCAGGAACCGGGGAGCTCCAGAATTTGCTTTCTGCGAACCTTCTCCAATTCTTCAGCCGTAATGGGTCTGTCGCTGATTATACCCTTGATTTCCTTTATCATTTCGAGCATGGCCTGCCGGGTTTTATCGGTTTGTACGGGGGCGTAGGCAATGAAGGGGCGCGGCCCCCGGGCATCCACCAAAAATGTGAAGGCCCCGTAGGCCCAGTGCTTGTCCTCCCGCAAATTCATGTTTATTCGGGAAGTAAAGGTGCCCCCCAGAATGTTGTTCATTGTTTCAATGGCAATTTCCTCCGGATTGGCCTTCGGCGGCGCAACATGTCCCGCAAAAATAATGGATTGCAGGGCTTCGGGACGGTCAAGAATGAACACCGATGTTTTTTGGGCCAGTGTGACCGGCTGAATATTTTTGTTCGGCACGGTGCCCGGTTTCCAATCCTGAAATAAATTCTCAACGGCCTGCCGGATCTCATTCAGGTTGGTGTCGCCCACAACAACCAGGGTGGCATGATTGGGTTTGAACCATGTTTTGTGAAAGCGGATCAGGTCCTCTTGGGAAATCTTTGAAACGGAGTCTTCCGTTCCGGAACCGGTCAGAGGATTTCCGTAGGCGTGGGAGGGCCCGTAGAGGAGTTTGGGAAAAACACGCAGCGCCATTTGTACGGGCGTTACCTTTTCCCGCTGAATGGCTGCCAATTGAATCTTCTTAAGCCGTTGGAAATCTTTTTCCGGGAAAATCGGGTTGAGAATGATATCCGCGAAAATATCCAGTGAGGCCGACAGGTTTTCCTTCAAAGCGGAAAGGGCGACACTGGACGTATCCAGATTTGATCCGCACTGAAGCTCTGCGCCCAGTAAATCCAGTTCTTCGCTGATTTGTAATGAGGTGCGATTTTGGGTTCCTTCGTCCAGCATTTCCATCGCCAGTTTGGCTGTTCCGGGCAGTGCAAACTGATCGGAGGCGTAACCGGCATCGATCAGCAGGTTGAAGGTGACAACAGGGACAGAATGCCGCTCTGCAAGAATAATCTTCAATCCGTTCGGGAGTTCAGTCTGCTGCAACTCGGGGAACTGGGCTTCCGGAGGTTCTCCCGGTTCCGGGAGATGTTCCCGGTTGATGGGGGTTTTAACGGTTTTGTAGTCCGGAAAGGGGTGGACTTCCAGAATGTAAATCCCGTCAGAAAGCCAGGTGTTGGCAGCGGTTTGAAGGGTTTGCGGCGTGGCGTTTCGGACGCGTTCCAGCGTAATTTTGTAATGCTCCGGGTTTCCCGTAAAAACCTCATTTTTAGCCAGGATGTCCGATTTCCCCCCGAAGCCGCCGATGCGTTCAATTCCCCGGACAAATCCTGCCATAAATTGGGCCTGTACCCGGCGAAGCTCATCGGACGTGGGGCCGCCGGTCAAAAAGCGGTCCATCTCCTCATTTAGAGAGTTTTCGATCCGGGAAATGTCGACTCCCGGCCTGGCCGTGGCCACGACCGTAAACTGGCCGCCAATTTCCCGCAAATCCACGTAGGCATATACATTGGTGGCAATTTGTTCGTCGTAGACCAACCGCTTGTACAAACGGGATGTTTTTCCGGAGGCTAGAATGTCACTGACCAGGTCGAGATAATCCCCGTCGGCGGAACCGTATTCCGGGATATTCCACACCTGGTAGATCCGAGCCTGAGGCACCCGATCCTGAATACGCTGCCGCTGGACGCCCTGTCGTTTTGCGATCCATTTTTTGTAGGTACTAATCGGCGGCCCGGAAGGAATATCCCCGAAATAGTTTTCCACCTTTTGGCGGGCGGTTTGAGTGTCAATGTCACCGGCGATGGTCAGAACCGCATTGGCGGCCCCGTAATAGGTTCGAAACCACTCGCGCACATCTTCCAGAGACGCGGCATCCAAATCTTCCATAGAGCCGATGACCGTCCAGGAATAGGGGTGTCCGGCGGGGTAGGTGCTTTTGGTAATGAGTTCCTCTACCTTACCGTAGGGCTGGTTTTCACCCTGACGTTTTTCGTTCTGAACCACGCCCCGCTGCTCGTCCAGTTTGGATTGATCAATCGCCCCCAGAAGGTACCCCATGCGGTCGGATTCCATCCAGAGGGCCACATCCACGGCCGAAGTCGGCACGTTTTGGAAATAGTTTGTTCGATCGTGATTGGTGGTGCCGTTCAGGTCGGTAGCCCCGATGCGTTCCATGGCCTGGAAATAATCATCGTTAAAATGCTCACTTCCGTTAAACATGAGGTGCTCGAACAGATGGGCGAAGCCGGTTTTACCGGGTTTTTCATTTTTTGCACCCACGTGATACCAGATGTTCACGGCCACAATGGGGGCTTTGTGATCTTCGTGAACCAACAGGGTTAATCCGTTGGACAGAATAAATTTTTGATAGGGAATGTCGATAGGCATGGCGGTTTGCGTCTCCATTTGAATAAAATTAAAAAGGCCTTTTTTGGGAAAGGCCTTTTTTGCTCCGGAGGAGGGACTCGAACCCCCAACCTAGTGGTTAACAGCCACCCGCTCTGCCGGTTGAGCTACTCCGGAATCCTGTAAAAAATTCGAATGTAAATATAATAAATTTGAACCGCTTTGTCAATAGAGAAGTCAATAATTGGCGTAATTTTTTTGAAAAAGATACTGACGGGTGATTCTGTGTTCTTGAGTATGAAGCGAGGCGTGAACGAGCCCATCCGGCGGATGAATCCTTAAAAGAGGAGATGGTACGCATACTCGTCAAATTCGCACACAATGGACACGGACTCGTTTATCCCATTTAAACCTTGCATTTTCCCGATTTATTTTGTTCATTATTAAAAAAACGGCTCTACTGGAATTTTTATGGGAAAAGCAATATTTCTGAATAGTGAGGCACGACCTCTTTTTAACCCACCCCCTGACTCCCCCTCCCTGA
>JAADHR010000062.1:0-34815 GCA_013151735.1 Calditrichota bacterium
AAAAAAATCAGTTTTTTAGATTTATTATAATTCATTATTAAACCAGCTGTTAGATCAAACTCGCAACGACAGAGTTTGAAAAAAGGAGAAACTGATGCGAAAAAAAATCGTTCGAAGTCTTTTATTAATCATAGGAGTTACAATCATGGGACAGAGCCAGGCAATTTCCCAATACAAATCACGAGATGACGTCCCTTCCCGGTACACGTGGAATTTGGCTGATTTGTACGCTTCCGATCAGGCATGGGAGCAGGCCAAAAAATCATTTGTGAAAAAGATGCAGGAAATTGATGCCTACAAGGGACATCTTGGAGATTCTCCGCAAACTCTGCTAAAAGCACTGGACACTGTTTTTAATCTGCAAAAGGAGCTGGTCAAATTAAATAGTTATGCCAGTATGAAATTTGATCTGGACACCCGGGATGCCAAAGCGATGGGGCTGAAACAGGAGATTGAATTGGTGAGCAATCAATTCTCGGCCAAAACATCCTTCTTGTCCCCTGAAATTTTACAAATAGATCCCAAAAAGATTGACGAGTTCATTGCAAAAGAACCCGGCCTTAAAATCTACGCATTTTATCTGCATGATATTCAGCGCATGCGTCCCCACACGCTCAATCAGGCCGAGGAAAAAATTATCGCTGATGCCGGGCTCATGGCATCGGCGCCTTACAACGTGTACGGGGTTTTAAGCAATGCCGATATGCCGTTTCCAACTATTACGTTGAGTACGGGTGAAAAGGTGCAATTGTCCCAATCCGCCTACACCCGGTATCGGGCCTCCACAATCAGGCAGGACCGGAAATTGGTCTTCAACAAATTCTGGAAAACGTACGATGAGTACAAACGAACATTGGGGACCACGTTGAATGCGGAGGTTCAAAAGGATTTATTTTACGCCCGGGTGCGAAAATACAACACCTGTCTCGAAGCGGCTCTGGATGAAAATAATATTCCCACAAGCGTTTATTATAATTTGATTAAGGATGTGAACGAGAATTTGGGAACCCTGTATCGTTACCTGAAAATCAGAAAACGGATGCTGGGCGTGGACACACTCCGGTACTACGATATTTATCCGCCTCTGGTCTCGAAGGTAAAGTTGACGTATCCTATCGACGATGCGGAAAAATTGGTGCTTCAAGCCCTGAAGCCATTGGGCAATGAGTATTTGAACGCGCTAAAATACGGCTACAATCACCGTTGGGTGGATGTGTTCCCCACACCGGGCAAACGCTCGGGAGCCTATTCCAACGGCTCGGTCTACGATGTACATCCGTTTATTTTGCTGAATTACAACGGTGCTTACGACGATGTTTCCACACTGGCGCACGAATCCGGTCACACCATGCAGAGCTATTTGTCCAATAAATATCAGCCGTATCCGACTTCACAGTACCCCATTTTTGTAGCGGAAGTGGCTTCAACCTTTAACGAGGCGCTTCTTATGCACCATGTTTTGGATGAGACCAAAGATCCCAACGTGCGGCTGTCGCTTCTGGGAAATTTCCTCGAAAATATTCGCGGAACCGTATTTCGCCAAACCCAATTTGCTGAGTTCGAGCTAAAAATCCACGAAATGGTGGAAAAGGGTGAATCCCTGACGGGAGACAAATTAAACCAAATTTACGGTAAGATTCTAAAAAAATATTATGGCGTGGACAAGGGAGTCATGGCTATTAATCCCTTGTATTATGTGGAATGGGCTTACATTCCCCATTTCTATTACAATTTTTATGTGTACCAGTATGCCACGAGCTTTGTGGCGTCTCAGGCGTTGGTGACGAAGGTTCTTTCGGGAGATAAAGAAGCCGTTCAGCGCTATCTGACCTTTCTGAAATCCGGCGGGTCGGAATATCCGGTGAAAATGCTTCAGGATGCCGGGGTCGATTTAACCACGTCCGAACCGTTTGATTTGACCATGAAAACCATGAATCAGGTCATGGATGAGATCGAAGCGATTCTAAATCAAAAAAAGTAGGCCGTGTTTACCGTTATTAAAAGAGATAGCGACAGATGAGTGGATTTTAGGGAGTGCGTATGGCAGAATCTGTTTTAGAGACACTTTCCAATTTCGGAATTATTCCCGTTGTGAAGATCGAAGATGCCCGAAAGGCCCGTCCTCTGGCAGAAGCCTTGCGTGGAGCCGGGCTGCCCTGTGCGGAAATTACGTTTCGGACGGATGCGGCAGAAGAATCCATTCGAAACATCAGCCGGAAAGTCCCGGATATGCTGGTAGGAGCCGGAACGGTTCTCACCACCGATCAGGCGGAACGTGCGATTTCGGCCGGGGCCAGGTTCATAGTGTCTCCGGGGCTGAATGAGGCGGTGGTTCGTTTTTGTCAGGAGAAAAATATTGCAGTGATGCCGGGTGTGGCAACCGCCACCGAAATTCAGCAGGCCCTGCGTCTGGGGCTTTCAACCCTGAAATTCTTCCCCGCCGAAGCCAGCGGGGGATTAAAAACACTTAAAGCCCTGGCACCTGTTTTTGGGGGTGTTAAATTTATTCCCACCGGCGGGGTAAACAGCGACACTATGCTGGCATATTTGCAGTCGGGGTTTGTAGCGGCTGTGGGGGGGAGCTGGATGGTCAAGTCGGATCTGATTCGTGCCGGGCAATTTGAAGAGATTACCGCCCGTACCCGAGAGGCCATCAAAAAAATGCTCGGTTTTCGGTTAAAGAAGGTGGTTTTCAACGGGACGGAAGATCTTCTGGAAAACCTGTCCCGGAAATTGCAAGGAGATTTCTTGGCCCTGTTTAATTTTTTGGAAGTCTCAAAAAAGGAGCAGCCGGAACGGCTTGTTGTGGGAACGCATTTCCCTGGCCGGGCCGCGTTTTTTCTGAAAAATTTGGGCCTGCGCAGTTATTTGGAAAATGGATTGATTTTTATTGAATCGCCGATTAAGAACCGGGAAATTGTACTTGAAACAATTGATTAGGAGCTGGGATACTTATGCGGATCGTTACATTTGGTGAAGTGATGCTGCGATTAAAATCTCCGGGTTTCGAGCGGCTTTTTCAGTCCCCGGTGCTGGAGGCGACATTTGGCGGAGGAGAGGCCAATGTGGCTGTGGCACTGGCCGGTTTTGGTGAGGAGGTTTCCTTTGTAACAGCTCTGCCGGCCAACCCTGTGGCCGATGCGTGCCTCGCCCAGTTGCGGGGATTCGGTGTGGATACCCAATTTGTTCTGCGGTCCGGGGAACGAATGGGAATCTATTTTTTGGAAGGCGGTGCCAATCAGCGTCCCTCAAAAGTGATTTATGACCGGGCACATTCTGCCGTCTCTGACATTCAACCGGGCCAGGTGGACTGGAAGAAGGTTTTTCAAGGGGCGGGCTGGTTTCACATCACGGGAATCACTCCGGCAATCAGTGCATCTGCGGCGGAGGTTTCATTGGAAGCGGTTCAAACGGCTAAGGAATTGGGTCTTACGGTAAGCTGCGATTTCAATTTTCGCAAAAAACTCTGGAACTATGGCCGGTCGGCTCCGGAGGTTATGCGGGAACTGGTTCAATTTGTAGATGTGGGAATTGCCAACGAAGAGGATTGCCAGAAGTCACTGGGTATCTCTGTGAATGTGGATGTCACATCCGGGGAACTGAAAGCAGAGGCGTACAAACACTTGGCAGAAAAGGTACTCGAAGAATTTCCAAATCTGAAGATGCAGGCCATTACGCTTCGCGAAAGCATCAGCGCCAGTCACAACCGGTGGTCGGCCGTTCTGCACACCCGAAGCGATTTTTTTGTGAGTCGAAAATACGACATCACGCACATCGTGGATCGCGTAGGGGGCGGCGATTCCTTCGCAGCGGGGCTCATTTACGGACTGAATCATTTTTCTGCACCGGGAGAGGCCCTGGAATTTGCCGTAGCCGCATCCTGCCTTAAACATTCAATCCCCGGCGATTATAACCGGGTAAGTGTTTCGGAGGTTGAAACCCTGATGCGGGGAGACGCATCCGGCCGCGTGCAGCGGTAAAAATAAAGATATATTTCAGTAATTTGAGGCAAAACCGTTTCAAAAAATGTGAGAGGGGTCTTTCTTATGGCATGTGTTCTTAGTCCGAAGGCCAGAAAAATTGTTAGTTACATCGTGTTTTTTCTTGTGCTGCTTATTTTGATTGGAATTTTTTGGGGATGGTGGCACATGCGGGACCGCCACAGCGGTTATCGGCTCGATCTCAATTTGCCCGATCCGAGCGTACAGGTCCCGGTAAAGGTTTTTCAGGCCGGGGCAGCAGCTCTTCCGATTACGCCCAAAATCGAAGATACCTGGGTAGATG
This sequence comes from Calditrichota bacterium, assembly GCA_013151735.1. Lineage (NCBI taxonomy): Bacteria > Pseudomonadati > Calditrichota > Calditrichota bacterium. The sequence continues at coordinate 4,285 of JAADHR010000062.1, forward strand.
TGGATTCAAATGCAAAATATCAACCCAAAAAGGGAGATCATTTCGTCGACAAAAACGGAAACGGCAGATTTGATGCCTACTGGTTGGCAGGCTTTAGCCATGCCCGGGCCGCAAACGGCGTTCACGATGATCTCTGGGCACGCACCGTCGTTTTTGGAAATCAAGCCCTCAAGACGGCGGTTGTGGTGATTGATGCCATCGGTTTCATGATGGATGATGTGATCGATGTTCGCCAGATGGTCCCGAAGGACTGGGGAATTGATCATGTGATTGTCATATCGACCCACGATCACGAAGCTCCTGACCTGATTGGAATGTGGGGCGAGAAACCCACAAAGACCGGCGTTAATGCGGCCTATTTGGCCTTTGTGAAAAGGCAAATTGTTGCCTCTATTGACAGCGCCCGTTCAAGGATGGTGCCCGCCGCGATTCGAATGACAAAGATTCCCCACGTCCGCGATGAGCTGGTAAAAGATTCGCGTCCGCCTTATGTTTTTGATGATGACCTCTATGTGCTTCAATTCCTAAACAGGGACAGTCGTGAGCCGATTGCAACTCTGGTCAACTGGGCCAATCACCCGGAAGCACTGGAGAGCAAAAATTTGCTGGTTACCTCCGATTTCCCGAATTATGTGCGGGAAGGGATTGAAAAGGGTCTTGTTTACAATGGAAAGCTTATTCGCCAGGGAATTGGGGGCGTGGCCATTTACATTAACGGTGCTATCGGCGGTTTAATGACCCCCATTCGGGCCAATCCGACCGATCCCTATCTGGGAAAATCATTTGAAAAACCCTCGTTTGAGAAGGCACGGGCTATCGGCTACACCCTGGCCGAAAAGGTGCTGGACATCACGCAAAACGGGACATGGACGTTTAATGAAAATCCCGATTTGCATCTGTGGGTCAGAACGGTTTTTCTGCCGTTTGCAAACAAATACTTCAAATTGGGCAGCCTGTTTGGCGTGCTTAACCGCGGCATGTCCGGGTGGATGAAACTGCGTTCCGAAATTGATCTCCTTGTACTTGGGGACGCGTGGATTTTGACCATTCCCGGAGAGATTTATCCGGAGATCGTCAACGGCGGGGGGGTCAATCCTCCCGGGGCCGATTACAAAATCAATCCAATCGAGGTTCCGGCCATTCGGGAATTTATGCACGGGAAAGTCAATTTGATTTGGGGATTGGCAAACGATGAGATCGGGTACATCATCCCAAAAAGCGAGTGGGATCGCTGGGATCATCCACCTTACTTGTACAATTCGAAAAAACCCCTTTACGGCGAAGTTAATTCACTTGGACCCAATACGGCACCGGATCTTTACAAGGATATTCGGAGAATGCTGGAGTAATGGAGGCGAAAATGGTTACAGGTTTCAGCTATTTTGGGGTGCGAAATCCGGAATATGCGGTGATTGATTTTAAACGAATGAAAAGCCACGGCGCCACAGCGGTTCTGCTGACGTTTGCGGAAGAAGATATGGAGTTTTATCCGGAGACGATGAAGGAGCTGGTGAGACTGGCTCACGATGAAAATCTCCTGGTTTACATGAACCCCTGGGGTTTGGGCGGTGTGTTCGGAGGCGAAAGCTACTCCCGATTTATTACCCGAAATCCCGGCGATTTGCAGGTGGATGCCCAGGGACATCCCGTGCCGGCTGCCTGTTTTAACAGTCCCAAATTCAGGGCGTTTGTTAAAAAATGGGTGGAGGCGGTGGTCTTTTGCGGAGCCGATGTCATTTTATGGGATGAACCCCATTTTTATATGAGCCACTGGGATGAGGAGGGTTCGCCTGCGGCAGTGCCCAGGGAAACCTGCTATTGCCGCGCGTGCCAACAGAAATTTGAGGAGAAATACGGTTATCCGATGCCCCGGACCCGAACGGAAGATGTTCTGGATTTTCGGGAGGATTCCCTGATTGGTTTTTTATCGGAAATGAGTCGTTTTGCCCGGGAAAAAGGCATGGAAAATGACGTATGCATGCTGCCGCCGTCTTTTCAACTGGACGACGGCATCCGGGACCCCGAAAAAGTGGCGCAAATTTCATCCGTAGATGTGCTGGCGACCGATCCCTACTGGGAATACGACGATCCGGAAGACCGGGTAAAAGACCGCTATCTGAAGGATTCAAAAATCATAAAAACGCTGGCCGATACCTACAACAAGCAATCGGAGATGTGGATTAAGAATTTCAAGGTGAAAGCCGGAACGGAGCACTTTGTTAAGCTGGCCACAACGATTTCGGCTGAAGCCGGGGTCGATCGGATTTTAGCCTGGAGTTATCTGGGATCGGCCTACATGTCCTTTCTTCGAAGTGACAATCCCTATTTGGTTTTTGATCTTCAGGGCGAGGCCTTTCAGAAATTGAACCGGCATTCGGAAAAAGTGAAGAATAGCGGGTGACATTCACGGGAAATAGCGGCGTCGAGAAGACTCAGGAAAATGGACAACGGATTTCCATTTTTGTAGAAATAGAGGGAACATTTACTTGTGGCTGTCATATAAAGTAGTGAATTTGGGGGCGCTTTGGGTTCGACGGGATTGGAAAGAGACAAGAATGGCATACCGTGGTCTCCGGCACCACGTAAAATAGTCGGAAACAAAATATAAATGCAGACTACAATTACGCATTGGCCGCTTAATTAGCGGTCACGTTCCCCTATCCGAGACCTGCATAGGGTAGGTGGAGCGTCGCATGTGCAGGTGCTCCTGGCAAATTTCCGGGGTTGCCAGGTTAAGCTGACCGGATAGACTTGCGGCTCCCTTTGTCTGTTGAGGGCCCGCAAGCGACACTAATCAACAGACTATGTATGTAGAAATTCTTGTCGGCTCTTTCTCGGACGCGGGTTCGATTCCCGCCGCCTCCACTTATGGAAAAAGGTCTGAACATTGTGTTCAGGCCTTTTTTTGTTGCATGAAGGTGCACAAAAAAAGTGCAAATAAGTCTTGTTTTTCCCAATTTTTTTTAATACTATTTTTAAAAATGTTTCTATGTAAATTATTTCTACAAATTGTTCGATATAGTTAAGGGCACTCCAAAAAGAGACTAATTTTGGTGCATAAAAAGTTGAGTGAGGATAATGCTGATCGATAACAGGTATTTCGTGGAAAAGGCATTAGGGGAGGGTGGCAGCGGGAAGGTTTTTAAGGTGCTGGATAACATCTCTGGAGAAATTCTGGCCCTGAAACTTTTGAATCCGGATTTAATTTCCTCAGACGAACTGGTTTTATTTGAGCGGGAATTTCTAAATCTCAAAAAGCTGTCGCATCCGAATATTATTCGTGTGTTTAATTTTGGCTTTGAAAAAAGCCGCCAGCCCTATTTTACCATGGATTTTGTCGAAGGTCCTGCCTTGATGGACCTGTTTTCTGAATCATTTGATCTCTCCTCCTTTGTTCGATATGCCACGCAAATCTGCCTGGCTCTGGATTATCTGCACAATCGCGGGATTATTCATCGTGACTTGAAACCCGCAAATATTTTGCTTCAGCCGAATAAAAATGATGAATTCCAGGCCTTACTCACTGATTTTGGTATGGCTGAAAATTTCCAGATATCAGACTTTGATCCGCGGGGCGGAAGCCATTTTTATGTTTCTCCGGAGGCTATCCGCGGTTGGAAAATAGACCCGCGTGCCGATTTGTATTCTCTTGGGGTGACGCTTTATGAAATTGCCACAGGGGAAAAACCCTTCACAGCTGAAACGCCCATTGAAGTTCTCAAACAGCACTTGCACAAAATTCCGGAAAATCCGACGGCAATCCGGAAAGATATTCCCTTTGAATTAAGTGAAATTATTTTCAAATTACTGGAGAAAAACCCGTCTGCCCGTTACAGCTCTGCCCTGGAGGTGGTTCAGGATCTATTGGAACTCTCTCCGGTTTCTATTCCCATTCCAAAATTACAGGCTTCTGCGCAGATTTGGGGAGGCGGATTTGTAGGGCGAAAGCCGGAACTCAAACGCCTGCGTCAGGTTCTTGAAACCAGCCGAAGTCAACAGAATCTCCATTTTGTACTGATTCACGGTGAGCGAGGCGTGGGCAAAACACGATTGCTGCAGGAGTTTTCCACACAGATTCAATTGGATGGCGGCAAGGTATTTTATCTGAATTCTTCCGATACCAGAGGGGTTCCCTACGGTCTGATTGTTGAACTCATTCGTCAAATTGGGGTTTCTGCTCCGGCCGGAATCGATCTGTCCGAGGATGAAGAAACCATCTGGCATTTTATCCTGACGCACGGAAAAGGCCGAAAGATTCCTGAAATTTTTAAGGATAAGGCGCAGATTTTCGATGTTTTTGTTCGCTTGTTGGAAAAATTTTCAACGGCCATTCGGCAACTGAAAAAAAATGATGGATTCTTGCCCCTTCTGGCCGTTCTGGACGATTTTCAGGAAGCATCGGAATCAATCCATCACTTTATGCGCTACCTGATTTTTAACGGGACCTCCATTGAAATGCTTCTTGTGGGGCTGGTTTCCGGAGATGAAATTCGATTACAGGATTTTTATCAAAATTTTCAACCGGAAAAAACATTCCATCGGTTGGTGTTGAAGTCGTTTAATCATGTGGATTTTCAGACATTTCTCGAACAAAAAATGGCCAGAGTTAAAAACTTTGATTTGCTTTATAACGATTTATATGAACAAACCTCTGGCAACCCCTTGTTTTCTGAACATTTGCTTCAATATCTCATCGATAGGGAACTTCTGGTTCGAGAAAACGGATTCTGGGTCTGGAAGGGAATGAAACCAGGCGTTGGAATTCCTAATGCCATGTCAGACTTGTTGAAGTCTCGTTGGGAAAAACTCATACCCTCTGCCCGATCCATTTTGCAGGCTCTGGCTCTTCACGGAGAAGCCGTCCCCTTTGGGTTGCTTCAGAGCTTTTTTGAAGAAAAAAATGAGGCGTTTTTGGAGGGTGTGGATACCCTGTTGTCGGCGGGCCTTGTTCTCAGAGAAATTGTGGGCGAAGCCGTTCTGTTTCGATTGGCACAGCAGAGCTGGGCTGATTTTCTTAATGAGATTACCCCACCATCGGAGGCAAAAGCCATTCATGAGCGATGGATTGCCACCATTGAGGAACAGGGTGATGGATTGTCCAATGAATGGGCTGTACGTTTGACCCACCATGCCCTCGAATGTCAAAATCGCGAAAAAGCAAAACAGTATCTGCCCATTGCCGCGGATTACGCGCGTTCCATGTTCGATATTCCCCAGGCTGTTCATTTTTATTCCGAATATTTGAAGCTCTTATCCGATGATGAATTTGAAATGCAGGAAAATGTGCTTGAGAAATTGGCCACACTTTATGAGCTTGGCGGGGAGTTTGAAAAAAGCCTGGATGTTATTCACAATGTGCTGGACGATCCGAATCGCTTTGATTTGACTAACGAAGCATTGTGGAAATGGAAGTTCCGGAATGTGGATATTCTTCAAAAAGTAGGCCGAGTAGATGATGTTTTCCGATTGTTAATAGATCAACAAAATGCATGGGAGTCTCTTTCCCCGGAATTGAATGGGCGGGGGCACTATGAATTGGGATGGATTTACCGGTTAAAAGGTGATTTTGAAAAGGCCTATCACCAGTATGATATTGCTCTGGATCTGTTTAAAAAAGCAAAATCAGAAGCCAATTTGGGGTTTACCTATAATCGCATGGGGGTGACCTATCTTATTGAAAACAAATTGGATGAGGCGGAATCGGCCTTTCTGAAAAGCCTTGAGATATTTGACCGGATTACCCATTTTCGCGGAATGGCTCACGTTCACAATAATCTTGGAATTCTTTTCAGGCGAAAGGGTGATCTGAAACAAGCGAAAAGACATTATCAGAACTGCTTAAAAATCCGGCGAACCATAAAGGATGTCAGTTATCTTCCCCAGATCCTGAATAATCTGGCCAATGTACAATATTATGAGGGGAACTGGAAGGACGCTTATAAGGCTTACAAGGAAGTCCTGAAAATTTCTCAAGGTCTGGGTTTGGAAGAAACAACCGCCGATGTTCTGGATAATCTGGGTATGCTGTTGTTTCATTTTGGCCAAATCGAAGAAGCCCTGATTTACGAAAAAAAATCCATTCAAACCGATTATCGGTTGGGGAATCTAAAAAACATTGCCATGGCCATGGAACGAATGGGCGATATGTATGACGTAATCGAAAATTATCGACGGTCCCGCGCCTATTATCATCGAAGCCTCCGGATGCTTGAGAAGCTGAAAGCTGAGGAAGATACAGCCGAAGTCCTCTTGAAATTGGGGGCTCATTATTTAAAAGTAAACCAGAAAGAGAAGGCACTGGATTATCTGATCCAGGCGGAGGACATTTGCCAGATTTATCGTTTGGAGGAAGAACGGGCGCAGGTGGCTATTTATATCTTACAATACGCGCTTAAATACCATGATTATCAGCGCGGAGAGTATTATCGAAATTTTCTTATAAATAATTTATCCGTTTTTGCAGATCCGTTATGGCAGGGAATTGCCTATCGGCAGCTGGGTGACGCATGGAACAAAAAAGAACAGCTTACACAGGCACTGGAAAGCTACCAGAAATCTCTGGAAATTTTCATTCGTTTGGGTGCCGTTATCGAACAGGCGCGGACGCACAAGGCTCTTGCCTTAACGCATGCCATCAGGGATGATTTTGAGCAGGCCCAGGTTCACCTTAAAAAAGCGGTTCAACTGTTTGAAAAAATTCCTGCCCGCAGCGAACGGCTTCGCCTGATGAATCATTTGATCGAAACACAAGAGCACATCCTCGCCAATCTGCAACAGGGAACGGGGGGAGAAAGTCAAATAAACGCCCTCCAGCAGACCAGTTTGATCGTTCATTCAATCTTCAATCTGGAAACCATGCTCCACAATATTATGAATACCGTCATTAATCTGCTGAAGGCGGACCGGGCCGCCATTCTTTTTCTGGACAAATCGAGCGGCGGTCTGGAGGTAAAGGTGAGCCGGGGCATGGAGGAAGCCACCATTGAAGATGCCATTCGGTTGAGTCAGTCGATTATTGAGCGGGTGGAGAAAACGGGCAGTTCGGTACTTTCACGCAATACCATGGGAGATGACCGTTTCCGAAACAGCAAAAGTGTGCGAAATTTCCGAATCTTTTCGTTGATGTGCGTCCCGCTGAAACTGGAAGACCGCCTCATTGGCACGGTTTACATTGACAGTCGTAATCCCGATCGTATTTTCAGCTACAGGGATTTGGAGTTTCTGGAGAACATTTCCGATCTGGCGGCGGTAGCCATCAGCAACTCCGAATATTACGAGGAAGTGAAGCGCCGCAAAGATTCCCTTGAAAAAGATGTCAGAAACCTTCGCGAACTCATTAAACACACATTCCAATTCAATGATATGATTGGGACCAGTAAACCGATGCAGAAAATTTTTCAGGTGGTCTCAAAAATATTGGATAAAAATGTGGATATTCTCCTCCGGGGGGAAAGCGGGACGGGAAAAGAAAAACTGGCGGGAATCATTCATTTCAACAGCAGTCGAAAAGATAAACCGTTTGTAACGGTAAATTGTGCAGCAATTCCTCCCACATTGCTTGAAAGTGAATTGTTTGGAATCGAAAAACGCGTGGCCACGGGGGTGGATAAACACCTGGGTAAATTTGAACAGGCCGATGGAGGCACCATTTTTCTGGATGAAATTGGCGATATGAGCCTGGATACGCAGGCAAAGATTTTGCGTGTTATTCAGGAGCGGGAATTCCAGAGGATTGGGGGGACCAACACGGTAAAAGTTGATGTGAGAATTATTGCGGCAACGAATAAAAATCTGGAAGAGGCAATTCGAAACAAAACCTTTCGCCAGGATTTGTACTACCGCCTGAATGTTTTGCCAATTGTCATTCCCCCTTTGCGGGAAAGAAAAGAAGATATTCCGCTGTTGGTGGAATATTTTGTAAAAAAATACGGTAATTCCGGAGATGTGGCAAAAATTACCGATGCGGCCATGAAGGCTCTTATTGATTACGATTGGCCTGGTAACGTTCGGGAATTGGAAAATGTTGTGCATCGCATGACGATATTTGCCGAAAATGGAAAAATTACGGTTAACGATTTGCCGGTCGAAATCCGTGCGAATAATAAGGTTCAGGCCCTTGTAAATTCCGGCAAAGGCAAAATGGCCCTGAAGGATTATGAGAGAACATTATTGATGGAGAGTCTGAGATTAAATGATTGGAATATCTCAAAAACCGCAAAGACTCTGGGTATTCATCGAAACACCCTCCACCGGAAGCTGAAAATCTATAAAATTGCAAAACCAAAATTGTAATTGCACCACTATTTGTGCATTTTTGGGGGTGTGACTTAGGTGCTTAAAATACAAGATGAAACAAATATTGCACAATTTTAAGTGCACCCGGATAAGTTCTTGATATAAAATGTTTGATGTATAATCCCTCTCTTTTTGTGCACCATTCTTGTGCAATATCCACTTTTATTGACAAAATACCGAAAATAATTAATGTCACGGGTCTTTATAACTTCATATATATCAATGGGTTGCATTTTGCGTATTCTTTCTACATTTAACAGGAATGGTATTATAATTGCAGTAAGAAAATTGGATTATTGAAAAATTTAACCTGGGAGGAGGATTGACATGCGTTCTTTTGTCAAAATCGCGGTGGTGGCTATTGTTGTGGCTATGGTGTTTGGATTGCCGTACACAGGTACGTTTGCAAACGAGCTCAACAATGTTCCGGTGAGTAGCATTGCTCAGGGACCGAGAGATATTCCGGTTGGTGGGATTGCTCAGGGACCGAGAGACATTCCGGTTGGCGGGATTGCTCAAGGGCCGAGAGACATTCCGGTCGGTGGGATTGCTCAGGGACCAAGAGATATTCCGGTCGGTGGGATTGCTCAGGGACCGAGAGGGGCCGAGAGACATTCCGGTCGGTGGGATTGCTCAGGGACCGAGAGATATTCCGGTCGGTGGGATTGCTCAGGGACCGAGAGATATTCCGGTTGGTGGGATTGCTCAGGGACCGAGAGACATCCCGGTTGGCTAAACCCAAAAGTTGTATGCCTGTTTTAGCCCTTAAGCCGCCCATTCATTTGTGAAGATAACAGCATTAAATGAAATGGAATTCTATAAGCTGAGGGGGTTGAGATTATTCTCAATCCCTTTTTTTATGTCTTGAAATGATGAAAAAATATGATAAATCCTTATAAAATTGAAAATAGGGTTGAATATATTTCCAAGCGGCTTTCGGCCTACATTACGGTTATTGCGTATGTGAGCTATGAAGGATATCAGGATATTCGCGAAGTCTTAATGGATATTTTTCGGCGTCTTGCGAAGGAACCCAAGTATTTTCGGGCGGTTTCTTTTGGCATTGTGGATATCATTCCGGAGAGTGACCTAAGCGATCTTATAAAATTTCGATTTTCCCTGGAAGATTTACCCAAAATCGTTGTTTACCGTTCTGGCGGAAGTTCTGTTTTCGAAGTGGATAAGATTGATTATCAAAAGATAAAAACGGCGATTGATCTTGCCCTGATTCGTTAAGGTTTTTCGTGGTGGCGTGGATTCTTAATAGACAGACCCATTTGTAAGCTGAACAGAGAAACGGTTTTTTTGCGTGCGGCGGAAGAAACGGTGGGAGGTGAATATGTGGTGGAAAATCTCGAATGAAAAGCAATATCTCCAGCTCCGGATTCTTAATCAACCTAAAATCTTTATCTGGCTGCCGCCCTCATTTAATAAAAGTGAACAAAATGAGCTCAAACGGCTCGTCTCAAGTATTCATACAAAATACTATCCCTCCAATAAAATTATTATTTCTCTGGTAGAAGTCACCCGCGATCCCATGCTGCGGCAACTGCTTAACCGGATAAATCCCTCACAAAATGGGCCGCTTGTTACCGGATATCTCCCAAATGGTGCCACCTATTTCAAATCGCATGAAATATCTGCAAAAATGCTTGAAAGCTTGATTCAGAAGCTGCTCACGATTTCCCATAATTAGCTGTATCCCGTGGCCCGAAAATTTGAAATCCACCCCAAGAATCCTGCCGGACAAGGGGAAGGTCCCCTGTTTTCTTCAATTAAATTTCGATAACAATTGGGCAGTAACCGTTTCCCCGCCCGCTGTTTTTTCATTGTAATTTTTTAAACTCGCCCCCAATGGAAACTCAATCCAATCCTTTAGGATCTATCCTCCGTCCTCCAAAAATAAATTTTGAACGTTTTGAATGGAGTGTTTGTATCCTCTATCAGATTCAGCAAAAAAAAGAACCAATGTAACGTCAAACGAAAATGAGGAGGTACAAGAAATGAAAAAGGCCGTCGGTATTTTCATCATGCTGGTCGTATTTGCGGTGGGCTCTGTGTTCGCTCAGGGCTTTCCAAAAGAAGCGGAGAATCTGCTTAATCCAACCCAAAAGGCGAAAATCGAAAAGCTTCGTACAGATTTTCAGAAGCAAAAGATTGAATTGAATGCAAAAATTCGAGTGGCTCAATTGGACTTAAGGGAAATGCTTCGCAGCTCACGCGTCCCTGACCTCTCGAAAATTGACAAAAAACAGGCAGAAATTTCCCGACTCAAGAATCAAATGGCGACGCTGCGACTGCACCATCTGATTGCCGTTCGTAAAGTTCTCACGGATGAACAATGGCAGAAAATCCAGCAATTTCGGGGATCAATGATGAAACGCAACATGCGCGATCGGATGGGCAAAAAAATGCACCATGGGATGAGACCCCCTATGCGAGAGAGATGTTTTGAACGCCCGGGATTCAAAAGACCTTAGGATTTTCAAACGTCTACAAAAAACCGGTAGAGCCATAAAAATAGTGTGCGGCACAGGTAATTGGCCGGGGGCAGACGTATTTGCCGCCGGCCGATTTTTAAAAATGAATTGGAATAAACTTGACAATGCCGGAATCGCGTATTTTATTTAAACGGACTGTCTTTTGTCAGAGTGAACAATGCCGGTAAATTATAACTGAAATCCGCGTTGAGCGGATCATAACCTCTGTTTCCATATCTGTGAAAAATGCAGAAAATGGAACATCCATTAAGCGGATTAGGATCGAATGATTTGTTGCAGAGCGTGAAAACGAAAGAAGATATCCCTGTTTCTGATGAAGAATTGATGTCTCGATTTCAGGCAGGCGAGCGGGCTGCTTTTAATCGGCTTGTGGATCGGTATCGCAGCCGGGCGGTCTCGGTAGCCTTTCAATATGTGCATAATCTGGAGGAGGCCAAGGATGTAACCCAGGATGCCTTTGTAAAGGTATTTCAAGCGGCGGATTCCTTTCGGGCGGGGGAGAAATTTTCACCCTGGTTTTTCAAAATTCTTGTTAATCAGGCTATTAATGTTTACCGCCGAAAGAAGGTTGTTCATTTTTTTTCATTATTTCAGAATGAATCGGATGATGAGCGAAATAGTTTAATTGATACGCTTGAGGCGCAGGATTCGTCGGAAAATACGGTTAATGAAACAAAAGAGGTGGTTTGGAAAGGCATCGAAAAACTTCCGGAAAAATTGAGACACATTGTGGTTTTACGCGATATAGAGGGGTTTTCAGAAGAGGAAACCAGTAAAATTCTGAACGTTCCACTGGGAACGGTTAAATCCCGGCTTTTCCATGCGCGAAAAAAATTGCGAAAACACATAGAAAGAATTCTTTGAAAGGACAAATGCGAATGAAATCGCTTTGCAAGAATACGCAACGTGTGTTAATGGCCTTTGATGGTGATGTTCATCGCCTTCTGAAACAGCATCCGGAAATGGCGAATCATTTAAAAAAGTGTCCTGTTTGCCGGTCAGAAGCCGGCAGGATCAGACGCCAGTCGGTGCTGCTACGCGGTCAGCGGCTTCAGATTGAGGATAAAGCGTTCTGGGCGGATTTCGAAAGAGGCTTGTATCGCAAGTTGCAGAATCCACAAAAAGGCTCATTTTTTAGGAGAATTCAATTGGCTCTGAGCCGCATTGTCCGAGGATTTCTGTTCCAGCCAGCCTATCGTTTTGGATTGGCTGTTGCCGTTCTTTTTCTCGTTTCCTATTGGGGGTATTCTTCTTTTACGGCACACAAGGCCGCCGTTATCGACCCCTATGATTATTTGTATGAAAGCTATCAGGAGGCTTCCGACCGTAACCCGGTTTTCCAATCCTTCTCCGATCCGGCGGACGAACTGATTGAGTTTGCCGATATGTCAGGGGAGGGAAGATGAGAAGACGGTTGAGAATTGCAGGGTTGCTTTTTACTCTTCTGAGCATTTTCAGCGGAACCCTTTTCGCAAAAAACGACCTGCAGACCGCTTTTGAAAAGGTGAAACGGGGGTACGAAACAGTTCGCTATCATGCTATTGTAATGGATACGATGGCCGTTTCACACCGAATGGGGCAACATCGTTCACCGGATAAACTCCGGTATCGAATAGAAAAATGGGAGGTCTGGTACGACGGCCCCGATCGACTGCGGCTTGTGCGGTTTCCGGGACGCCATGCACGAAAACTCATTATCATAAAAAATGGTAAAACATTTTACACAAAAATTCGCGATTTCTGGGTAGCTCGACCCGTTCCGCAAAGAGAAAAGGATCGTATTCGAGAATTCCCGATACGCGTGAGAGGAAAATCTTACCTAAAACTGGTCGAAAAGAACTACACGATCCAATTAAGGCCCGATGGGACACTTGCTAATCGCGCTGCCGATATTCTTTCAATCCTTCCGAACTATCCGGGAAGATTAATCTGGAAAATCTGGCTGGATGCCCGGACGGGAATTATCCTTCGCCAGGTACAACAAATTGAAACCCCACGCGGACTCAAAACAATTAAGGCAAAACGAGTGATTGCCATTGATTTTCCGAAAAGTTTTCAGGATTCCCTGTTTGTTGTTTCCGGGAGAGTGGTTGAAAAGAAGGGCGCCATGGGGTGGCGAAGAAAAAGGCACTTTAAGGGGATGGGAAGCGTATTTCGCCGCCTGGAAAATCTGGCAAAAGCGGCTCCGTATCCAATTTATCTGCCGCGCCCGCTGCCCAAGGGTTTTGCTTTTATTGAGGGGCGCTTCACCCGGCACCACAACATGGCGATGATCCAATCTCACTTCAGCGACGGTATGATTGATTTTTCGATCTTTCAAATTGAGGCATCAAATCACATGGCGAAGCGATTTTTGGATCGGATGCGGCGGCACCACCCGCCGGAAAATCGGCGGCCCCCGATGGAGGTCATTCCGTTTGAACGGGATGGATTCACCTTTCTGATTATGGGAAATGTCCCGGCTCCCTGGCTTCAAAGGCTGACGCGCCGTTTGCAGCCGTTGCCCAAAAAGTAAGGTCGGTCGGAATATCGCCGTCTTACCCTTCATGTGCCTTCCCTATTTTCCTCATTTACCGGATCCTATTCCAGATTCGAAAATCCCTGAGAATCCGGGTTTATTTTGATATTGTAGTCCAGTTAAAAATGTCTTATATTTTTAAAGATGAATTAGATACTGCAATACGGCCCGGCGTGTTTTTTGTTGAGATGAGGTCCTAAATGCCCAAAAATCTGGATGTTTGCATCCATCATCCTGATCGGTACACAACCCGGCATTGCTATTATTGTCACAAGCCCGTTTGCAAAGACTGCCAGATGGTTTTGTCGCATCACATTTTTTGCAGCAAAACATGCTGGTACCGATTTTTATTGATGGAATTCTGGGGACATCTAAAACTCAAAATCAAGCAAGGAACTCCCCGGTTCTTCTCAAACAGCGCCTTTCCTTTTGGGGTGTTGGCTATCCTGCTGTTGGCGGTTCTCTTCTGGCAAAATCATCAGCTTTTTCAGAAAATCGATCGGCTGGAAAAGCACGTGTCCCGGTTGATCGCAGAAAAGCACACTTCTAATCTGTCCCGCTCGGAAGCGGGACATCTGATCATCCGGAAACCGTCCCCGGGAACGACCCTTTTTTCCAATAAGATTACCGTCAGCGGAATGGCAGACGACGGTTCTATCATTCTTTTGGAACAAGGGGGTAAACTGATGGCAGTTACGCTTGCGGATCAGGGAACTTTCACGTTTAAGAGAGTTCCCCTCTCCAGAAAGAATTCCCGTCTTCGGGTAAAGGAAATCACGTCACGCGGGAGAGTTCGGGCGGTTGAGGATTTGGATCTGCATTTTGCTCCGCCAGATCTTCTTTTCCGTTCCAGACCCATCCGAAAAGGAAATCCACATCAGAAAAAAATAGCCCTTACCTTTGATGGGGGGTCATCGAACAATATTACGGACAGGATTTTGGACATTCTTCACGAAAAAGAGGTGCACTGCACCCTGTTTCTTACGGGGGAATTCATCCAACGGTTTCCCGAAACGGTTCGGCGAATGGTTCGGGAAGGACATGAAATCGGAAATCATACCTTCCATCATCCGCATCTGACCACGTACGTCCGCAATCGGCGCCACGAAACGCTGCCGGGGCTGACCAAAGAACGATTTCAAAATGAATTGAAACAAACGGCAGAGATATTTAAAGCGGTCACCGGCCGGAAAATGGCCCCCTTCTGGCGGGCACCTTACGGGGAGTCAAATTCTGAAATCCGGCGGTGGGCGGCTGAATTGGGCTATCGTGAGGTGGATTGGACCATTGGCAGAGACCAAAAGGAAAATATGGACACGCGCGACTGGGTGGCCCAACCCGGGGATCCCGGATATCAAAGCGGTGAGGCCATTAAACAGAAAATTTTAAAATTTGCTTCCGAACCCGGCGGACGGGCAAATGGAGCCATTGTTTTAATGCACCTGGCGAGTTACCGAAAACAGGACTTTCCCTACGAAAAACTCCCGGAAATTATTGATTCGTTGCGCGCAAAGGGCTACGAATTGGTGCCGGTGCGAAACCTTCTAAAATAAAAAAGGGAACAACCATGAGCGAAAAATCATTTTTATGGGACTATTTTGTGGGCCCGATGGGTGAAAATACGGGACTTTTGTTGGAGCTGCTTACGGAAGGGCTGGAGCATCACCGAAAGTGGCGGAAGGAACGGTATCCGGAAGATGATGCCTCCGGTTTTGCGTCGGGTAGACCGGCAGATCTCTCTGAGAGCCGGAATCGCGAAGAGCTTCGTTCGGCCTGGGCCGAATTCATGAAACGAATGGATCAAAATCTCCCCTTTCCATCCGTACGTTATGCCGCGCAAATGCTGAAAGATCCTTCTCTTCCTGCAATTTTAGCCTATTTTTACACATTGCTGAGCAATCCCAACAATCACGCTTACGAGGGGGGCCCGGTGACCACGCAAATGGAAATGGAGGTGGTTGAACAGCTTCTGGCGATGGTTGGTTTTGAGAAGGGATGGGGCCACTTGACCAGCGGCGGGTCTCTGGCAAACATGGAGGCGCTCTGGGCCGTCCGGGACGCGCGGAAGCCCGGAAAATTGATTTTTACAAAGGGGTCGCATTACTCGTGGAAGCGCATTGCGTCGATCCTAAAAGTCGATGCCATTGCAGAATTGCCGGTTGATGCCCACTACAGAATGGACCTGGATGCCCTCAAAAGGGAATTGGGTTCGGGCCCCGTGATGATGGTGATGGCAAACCTCGGGACAACCGGGATTGGTGCCGTCGATCCTCTGGATGAAATCCTGGAGCTTCGCGATCGATATGGATTTCATCTCCACGTGGATGCGGCTTACGGCGGCTATTACCGGTCGCTTATTCTGGATCGGGATAATCGGTTGAAACCATTCGACGAAAGCGAAATGGCCGTTTCTGACTATGTTTACCGGCAGTTGGCCCGTTTGGGGGAAGCCGATTCCATTACAATTGATCCCCACAAACACGGGCTGGTTGGGTATGGTGCGGGATCGGTACTTTTTAAGGACGAAGCCTTGCGCCAGGTTATTTTAAACACGGCCCCCTACACCTACCATGTTACCGATAAACCCAATATCGGCATGTTTACCCTGGAAGGGTCGCGTCCGGGAGCGGCCGCCGCGGCCGTTTGGTTGACCCATCGCCTCATCCCGTTGAATGAAAGTGGCTTCGGGGAGATCCTGACGCGTTGCCACAACACGGCCCGCTCGCTGTACGATGCCTTATTGGAAATGGAGTCTTTTCAGCCCGTTTGTCAACCCGACCTGGATTTACTTGGGTTCTACCGTGTGGGCAAAAATCCCCGTTCGCTGGCATCACTCAATGAGGCCACAGAGAAGGTGTACCGCTATCTGTCGGTTGAAAATCCGGCTGCCCCTTTTATTCTGTCAAAATTTGTCATTGATCCGGAAACGGCCGTCAAAATTCTCCCCGGTGTGGCAAGGGATGCCGATCATTTTACGGTTATGCGGGGAGTGTTCATGAAGCACTGGATGCAGATGGGCGAAAAACCCACGTATCTGGATCGATTGATTGCCGTTCTGGAAGATATCGAGTAGCGGTGTAAAGAAGGTCAGCAGGCCAAAAGGCGGAGATTACCGGGGTTCAGAGAATTATGAGCCGGAAAAGCGTGATTTTAAGAGAACGGTTACGGGCCGGATGTAAACTATTTTCGTACGGCCTGAAAGGTTCCGCTGTTCAATATGCCGGGATATCCGCTGTACACCCATTTCCCGCTGAACCGTTGGGGATGATATTCTCCAAAAAGATCGACATTGTTGTCTATTTGGTTGGGATTGAGATTGATTGAAATCTTGCCATTCTGAACCCTCCCGCTGAGAATGCCGGAACCCGTTTGAGGCCCCAACCGCGGGATGCTACCGTTTTTTTGCAGATTCCATTTTCCGGAAATCCGAATTGAATCCGTGAATGAAAACGAAAGCCAGCCGGTAACAACCGTTCTGCCGGTCGAGTCAAATCCTGTATAGTGAAAACTCCCGGCTGGAATGCTCGGAAGAAGCGGTTCTTTTGTGGATTGTTGGCAGCTTGCCAAAAGAAGGAATCCGGTTAAAAGAAGGCCGATAGATGTAAGTCTCATTTTGAGTGCTCCCGATTTGGTGGCAGGAATAAGCAGATCATCTCTTTGTTGATTAAATGGGTTCAATGCTTCTTTTGTTCCAAACCCCGCGGTCTGCTGCGGGGTTTGGACACTGAAATCCGTGCAGGGGTGTGTTTTAACAGAACAGGCCGTTACGGCAAAAAAAACGGAGCGTCAGAACCCGGGGTCCCAATCGCCATGAGCAGCTGCCAAAAAAGGATTGGGCAGGGTGTATTCGTCAATGGCTTCGGTGTAGTCGTCGAACCAATAGGCCTTTGGATTGCTGCGAAAAACGAGGAAACGTCCCCTGTTTTCCGGATCTGCGGCACGGTGATATCGAAAATAAACGTACCCATTGGTTTTTCCCACAATTTCAATTTTCCCCGAAAAATGCGACATCACCAAACGAGCCCGTTTGGCCAGACCGGATCCCATCATTTTTGCCTTTTCGAAAATCTCCAGTGCTTCTTCCACGGGAATTGCAAAGGGTTTGTTCCCAAGGGTGGGACGCCCCTGAAAAACATAATAGGGCGGCACTCCGATGAATGACAGCTGATCCATCAATTCAGCCAAAATACCCGGATCGTCATTAATTCCGCGCAGCAGGGGCGTTTGATTGGCAATGATGGCTCCTGCCTTTTGTAGTTTGAAAATGGCCTTTATCGAGGGTTCGGTTAATTCGTTTGGGTGATTGTAGTGGGTCATAATGTAGATTTTTTTTCTCGGGGTACTGTAGGCAGAAATCATTCTGATCAACGATGCATCATTCAGAATCCGGTAGGGATTGAATGCCGGGATTTTGGTTCCAATGCGAATGATTTGAATATGATTCATTTGCCGGAGGCTGCGGATAATCGCCTCTAATTTTCGGGTTGAAAGCAGCAAGGGATCTCCTCCGGTAAGGAGTACATTATTGATTTCAGTGTGGCGGGCAATGTAGTTCAAAGCCTCTGAAAGATCTCTTGCAACCTCGTCGTTTTCATTTAAAAACAGGCGCTTCCGAAAACAGAAACGGCAATACCCACCGCATACGTTCGTGACCAGCAGCAAGGCCGTGTGGGTATATTTGTGCTCCAGGCCTGGAGCAACCGTATACGTACTTTCATTTGAGGCGTCTAATTCGCCCCATTCCTTTAACTCTTCTGGGTCCGGAATAATAATCCGTTTGATGGGATCGTCGGGGTCATTCCAATTAATCAGTGACAGGTAATACTCATTTGCTCGGAATGCAAACTTTTGACTTACTTTTTGTAACTTGGCGCGTTTTTCCAAATTAAGGGATTGAATTTGCTCGATCTTTGTAACATATTTTGGATTAGGCAATCAAATCAGCTCCTTTCAATTGGTTTGGGTTTTGCGGATCATTGAAACGATTGTTTATACTTTCGGGGAAGACAAAAAATTAAATTTACTTTAAATTATATTAAAAAAATCAGATTATTTCAACTAAATCTGATTTTTTTGAGGGGCTGCAGAAGGCTTCACCAGAGCATTATTCGCGTACAGATAAAAGGGTCTTTCCTCAGAGCTTTTGCAGGCTTTTGATCTTTCGCAGAACATCTTCGGCATGGCCTTTAACCTTAACCTTTGGCCATGTATAAGCGATTGTCCCCTTTGGATCGATTAAAAATGTGCTTCGAACCACGCCGTAGTATTCCCGGCCGGCCATCTTTTTTAGCTGCCAGACCCCGTAGGTTTCAAGAACGGAGCGGGTTCCATCGCTCAAAAGGCGAAGTTTAAGGTCTTTTTTTGTGATGAATTTCAGGTGGCTTTGCGGCGAGTCGGGACTCACGCCCAAAATTTCGGCATTCACGGCCTTAAATTCGTCCAGGTGCGCCGTAAAATCCAGAGCCTCTGTCGTACAGCCGGTTGTGTTATCCTTTGGATAAAAATAGAGTACCACCCATTTCCCCCGATAGTTGTGCAAACACACTTCCTCTTTGTTCTGATCGGGTAAGCAAAAATCCGGTGCTTTTTGGCCGATGGAAAGTTTGGGATCTGATGCCATGTGTTTCTCCTTTTTTAATTCCTTAAATCCATTGAATCAAAATCAATTGCAGCGGTTGTCATGGTTTCCTCGATTCACGTTTTCTGTTTCGCCAGGCTCGCGGTAGACCCGGTACTTTTTGACGAAGCCTATCGGGTAATAGCTTAATTTGGCCTGCCGGAGCCCTTTGTCTCCCAGGTCTTGTTCGCGGTTGATAAATTCGTATTGCTCGGGAAGAAGAGCGGCGAAGGATTGATTGATAAATTGATACAGCCCTTTGAACCCCGGAACGGCTTTTTCAAAATGAATCACATAGGTCTTTCCGCCCGGCAGTTCTTCTCCCAGTGTGTACCCCACGGGCCGATTCTCAATGTAGAAAATGGCGCCGCAGAGCTGAAGCGTTTCCATTTCTTCCAGAGCCTCCCGGGCCGGCTCACAATCTGTTCCGCGACCCCGTTGATTGCACCATTCTTTTAGGACGCGTAGCGCGTCGTCTGTATACTCGTTTAGCAGCGGCCGAATGTCGCAGGTGTGACTGAGCTTAAAATTTTTGATGAGATTTCGTTTTTTGCTGAATTTTCGACCCGAAAGCGTTGCCAGGGTCTCCCGCGAATAGAGGTAATCGAAATTATCCCGATCTTCCCGGATAAAATAGCCGGCTTTTTGAAGGTCTTTTGCCTGCTGTTCGGAAGCTAATTTCAGGCTATGAAAAGTATTAAAAAGCTCCTCGAGAATGTCCGGATCGGGAATTTCTGTGGGGAGTACAAAAAAGGGTTTTCCGTCGTCGTTGCCGGCAAGCACAAATAACCCTTCTTTGATTTTGGAAATCTTGTAATTGTGGGTGTGGCGGAACAGGTAAATATTTGCAAATGTGAATTCAGAAATACCTGACTGCACCTGCCTGAAATAAGCGTGAAGTACAGCATGATCGTCAAGTGTTATTTTCGAAAATTCCGGGTACTGGGTTATCATCGGTTTTTGTTTTTTTCTCTGTTAAATTAGAATTGTTATTATTTTAGTTCTTAAAATAAAAAATTTGAATTTAAAATGCTACAAAATTTTCAAATAAAAAAGGCGGGCTCAAAGCCCGCCTTGCGATAATTGCTTATTTTTGCGCCATTAGCGAATGATTAAAATTTTTGTACTGAGGATTTCAGCCCCCACTTTCATTTTTACCAGGTACACCCCGGAACTGACCAGATGTCCCCATTGATCCCTGCCATTCCAGATGGCTTCATAGTGTCCCGGCTGGTAGGTTGCCTGAACCAGTACCAGGATGAGCCGTCCCGTTACATCATAAATACGAATCTCAACCGGATAGCTGGATTTTGCGCCCGAAATTTTAAACACCACGTGCGTAAAAGATTGGCCGTTTTCCGGCATAAATGGATTGGGGTAGCTGTTCAGCAACTGGAATTGTTCAGGCGGGGAATTATTTTCAGTCAAGTTTTGTTCCACTTCAGTGCCAGGCGGATTATTCGGCTGCGTTTGCTGAAAGCTGGTGTATTTGGTTACAATCCCGTAGAGAATACTCAGGCGAATGATTTCCTTTTTGTATTCCTGGCCCTGATTGCTGTTTTCACCCACGATATCAATCAAAGCCAGCAAATAGTCGATTTTCTTTTTGGCCCACATTTTCGGGATAAAAAGATTTTTGGTGGAATCCCCCGAAAAGGTCACATCGTAATTGAATGTGAGGGAATCCTTAACCCCGCGGCCGCTCAAAGTGACGGTAGCCGCCCCGGGGGTTTTGTAGCGACCCAACAGTACCAACTGCTCCCCCACAAAAATATCCGGAATCCGCACCGGATAAACCTCGTAAACATCCCCGCCATTAAAAGCCACCGAAATGTTCTGAAGCAGCGGGTTTTGAATCTTATTGTAAAATGCAGCAATTCGATCCCGCACATCTCCCTGATCCATTACATATTGTGCCAGGCCGTCGTTTTGTTCCGCCAGGGACGTCAACAGGTAGCGTTCCACATCGGCTCCCACACCAAATACGAACAAGCGCACATTTTTGGTGTTGGCGGCCTTTACATCGTCCAGGATTTGCTGGGAATCCGTTGTTCCTACTGTGGCCACGCCATCCGTCAGAAAAATAATAATATTTTCCGTTGTGTCCGGCATGGATTGATTGAGCGCTTTAAGCAGGGCCTCATGAATGTTGGTGCCTCCACCCGGTTGAATAGCATTTACAAAATCCACCCCGCTGTTAATATTGTTTTGAGTGGCGGGAACCAACTCTTGCCGAAATTCAGATGTTCCATCACTAAACGAAATAATATTGAAATGATCGGCCTCGTTCAAGTGCCTCAGACAGTAAGAGGCCGCATCTTTGGCCTGCTGCATTTTTACCCATTTCATGCTGCCCGATTTGTCAATCACAAAGGTGAAATATTTGTCAAGAATTTCCCCTTGCGATGTCTCCGGGTTGGGTTCCGCCAGCATTAAAAAGTAGCCGTCACTGGTGTCAGGCTTCATGCTCAATAAAAACACACCCAATTCCTTTTGCGACACTTTGTAGGTAAACGCTAAATCTTCATTCGGGCTGAAGGAGGTTGCCGAATAAAAAAGCGACGCAAGCGTGTCTCCCACCTCCAATGATTGAGGGGTAAAATTCTCTAAGTTTACATCCACCAGGGTTCGTTGGGAATGAATGGTCACGGAGAATGCCAGGGAATCGAGCGGATGTTTTTCAAAATTGCCCAGATCCAGCGGATAATCATATTGCATTTTTCCGGAATTATAGCTGAGGAGTTCCATGTAGGTGAGATGAACCACCAATTCCGAATCCGGAGGCAGTGTATCCAGAAATGTAAAAAAGAAGGGACTTTTTCCAAAGTAATCCAAATAGGTATAGTCGGGATAGCCTCCCGGATTGGTGGCCGTCGTGTCCATGGGCTGCCCCACAATTTGGGCCGTAAAATGTTTCCCGTTCATGTCCCAGTTGAAACCGGTT
This sequence comes from Calditrichota bacterium, assembly GCA_013151735.1. Classification (NCBI taxonomy): domain Bacteria; kingdom Pseudomonadati; phylum Calditrichota; species Calditrichota bacterium. Next base: position 26,160 of record JAADHR010000062.1, read on the forward strand.
ACCACGGCCTTCAACGGCATGGGGAATCCGTATTTCATAACCACAGAATCACCCGTGGTGTTTTTAAACGTTTGGCGCGCAACCGTAATAGCCACCTGATTATTTACTTCAACTGAGACTTCCACGCGCGTGGGCGTCAGGTAGGTTTTGGATTGATTCATCACCTTAATAAGACCGCCGGCCTGTGCGAATGCCGGAATCATCCAAATCGCAATCAAAATGAATAATAACCGTTTCATGGCACTCTCCCTGATTTTTGGTTTTTCATGATACATTCCCCTGATAGAATGAATCGGAGTTAAACCCCCATTGTGATTTGTTCAAGTCAAATAAATCGATAAAATTTCCTCCATTTTATTTTTGGTTGACGCTAATGACCTGCGGCAATATGAACAAAATTATTTCAACAAAATAAGCTTTCGGGATTGATGAAATGGGCCTGCATCTAAAACCACCAGATAAACACCGCTGGCCACTTCTATTCCGGAATGGTCCGTGCCATTCCAGACGATGCGGTACAGTCCCGGTTTTTGGAGCTTGTGGACCAGCACTTTTATCAGCTTTCCGGTTAAATCGTAAATCTTCAGAGAAACGGAAATCGCCTGGCTTCCCTCCGGAATGACGTAACTGATTTGCGTGCTTTGATTAAACGGATTGGGATAATTCTGCAGTAAGGCAAACCGGTTCGGAAGGGATGCGGTTTTTTGTCCGGAAATCCCCGTGCCCGGCGGATTGTTTGGGTTCGAAATAAAGGCCGTGTAGGGGGTCAGAATGCCGTAGCGAAGACTTAAATCGATCACCTGATCGACCAATTCCTCCTTTTCTCCATAGATCTGAATTTGCCCCATCAGGTAATTAATTTTCTTTTGGGCCCATAACCGCGGCACGAAGCGGTCGCCGCCGGACGTGTCGGGGAAGAAAGCCGTCTGGCTCAAGCGCAGAGAATCCGATTTGATTTTTCCTCGGAGGGTGACTGTAAATTGCCCGCCGTTCCGGTAACGCCCCAGTTCCAGGACCTGGCTTCCCCAAAAGAGATCCGGCAGTGTTTTGGGGTACCAATCCCAGCATTGAAGCCCCTCGATGGAAATCTTAAGATTTGTTAAAACCGGTTTGCTTATTCTTTCGAAGAGATGTCTCACAACCAGGGCAATGCTGTCATCGGCCGTGATAAATGTGGGATAACCGCCGTTTCCATACGCCAGATCCGCCAGAAGGGCTCTGCTGACCTCGTCTCCCACACCAAATGTGAAGAGATGGGCATCCGCCGTGTTCCGGTCCTGCGCATGTTCGACGATTTTAGCGATGTTCATTTCGCCCCAGGTGGGGTAGCCGTCCGTCAGAAAAACAATGGTATTCAGTGTGGAATCACCAAAGGATTGACCGAGGGCTGTTTTCAGTGCCAGATCGATGTTTGTCAAGCCCACGGCGTACAATTGGAAAACAAATGTGCGGGCGGCGGAAATGTTTTCCGGAGTGGCCGGTACCAGGTCGGAATGAAAGGGCACCACATTGGTACCAAATGAAATGATATTAAAGCGATCTTTCGGCCGGAGGTGATCCAGAAAATCATTCATGGCTTCTTTTAGCTGTGACAGGCGTTCGCCCTCCATGCTTCCCGAAACATCCGCAACAAACACGATGTTTTTGGGAATGATTTCATCCGGAGCCAGGCTGTCGGGAGGGGTGATCCAGAGCACGTAAAAGGAATCCATCCCGAACGAGTCGGAGGGAACCGGTTTGTACGTCAACACATTGACCTGAAAGCCCTGGCGAACGGTTTCAAATTTCAGAATAAAATCCCGGTCCGGGTAGAAATTCTCATCTCCAAAAACGACTGTGTAGTGCTTATCGGACAGTTTCTCAATTTTTATCGCTGTTGATCCTTCGTGCGATGGCGAGCGAAACATTTTGTATGAAAATTGACTTTGGGCGTCAATAGACAAACTAACCCGCTCCAGGGGTTTGGGAGAAAGGGCCGTGGTGTTCAGGAAGAATTTGTAGGTGACCGCGCCGAAATCATAGGACAAAAGTTCCGTGTAAGTAATTTCAAAGCGAATGTCCGAGTTGGGGTCCACCGGTGCAATGCGGAGCCGAAACAGGTTGTTTCCCAGATGTTCCAGTAATGCCGGATCCAGGAGCCGTCGAACTTCCCGTTCGTATTCCTGAACCGCTTGCTGTCGCTCCCGAATGGCTGCTTCGTAGCGTTTTCCATTGTACCAGTAGACCAACCGGGTCACAACGGCCTTTTCCGGAAGAGGAAACACAAAAAATGCTTCCACGCGCCAGTTCATATCATTGTGAAATATTTCATCCATGTGGGTGGAGGCAATTTGATCCCGAATGGTTGTGGTGACGTCGACGGATTTAATCCAGACTTTTTGGTAGGTTTCGGTTGAATGAAAACGCTTTACGAAGAGGACGCCCACAGCAGAGACTTCCGATACTGTTCCCAAAAGGAACAATAAGGCCAGAAAGCCAATTACGTGTTTTTTCATAATGCACCCCGCTAATATTTTGTTCTGAATCGGTTGGAAAGAAGGAGTGATTGATAAATCAAAGAACGTCCGGAGTCATTAGACAGGTACGCAAGAATTAAACCATTCTTTCTTCAGAGGGGAATTATTATTAACAATTAAATATATTTAAATTTTAGGCATTATTCAAGAAATTCTTGTAAACTGTCTAACCTGCATTATGTGCAAATTTTTGTCAAAAAGACCTGAAGTCACGAAGGTTATGCCCATTAAAATTGGCGACCCTTGACCAATCAGAAAATTTCAATTGCTTCTATCTTGGGGATAGCTTTTTTAGAGATGTGTCCATTTGTTCGATCTGTTCAATAATAGCATCCAGGTCGAAGCGATGCCATTCCAGTTTGGCCGAATAGAGATAAGATTGCGCCTGTTGCAAATAAAGCGCGTTGGATGATCCTTTCTTTGGGTGATAAAGCTTCGTATCCGCTTTCAGAAGCGATTTGCTTTCTCTAAGCAGAAGCAAAACCGCTTTTGCCTTTTGCGGAATATAAGGAAAGAGGCCGGCCCTGTCGTTATGGCATCTCATACAAACATTTGCAATATCGCCCGGATTTAGAACGGTTGTTACCATTGACCCGTGGCACGTTACACAGTTGGGCCCCTTACCCGTTACTTCAAGTTTCTTGAAATGATAGCTCTGAGTAAATTTGTAAAACTCAGCTCCGTGGCAACTCCCGCAGGTGGATGGGATGTTTTTGTAGTAAACCTTGCTTTTTGAATTACTCGAACTTAAAACACCCCGGTGTGCAGTGGTTTTATCTTTGGCTTCAGGATTGCCGCCGTGACATTTATCGCATGTGACGCCGTGTTTCTGATGGATTGAACCCGTCCAACTGTGCGACTTCACTCCAATAAAATTACTGGTCGGAAGTTTTGAATGACAACTTACGCAACTATTTTTTGTCGTTTTGCTTTCAGAAGAATAACTGACGGACGACATGAAAAAAGGACCGCCAAACAGGCTGAGCAAAAGGATAACTCTCAAAATGGATTTCGTCGTTAACATATTTACCTCTACTTTTTTTCCTTATTATAAAGATGCAACAGGACATACGAAATACTCCAGGCGGCCAGGCTGGCACCCACAGTGTAGATTATCATTCGTGTGGGGGTAATGTTCAGCACATCAATATAGCCTGCAGCGGCGAGCATGCTGAGGAAAACGCCGCCCCCAATTCCAAATGACGTCATAAATGGCCGATGAAGAGGATTTTCGATGTAGTTTTGGGGTTTCTTTACCCGGTCAAGAAATGGAATGAGAGCAAAGACAAGAATAGTTAAGCCGGGGAAGATAACCCCGCCAATCGTTTCGGGTGTAAATTTGCCACCCAAAATGGAAAATGCCAGATCCCCCGGAAGCAATTTCAGGCATCCGTACACAACCAGAAAGTACCAGTCCGGCCGCATAACGGGCGTTCCCGGGGAAGGCGGTCCGTAATCTTCGATCGGATTCAGGGGGATATACGTTGCGATCAGGACAACCACAAATAATAAAAAGAAAAAGAAGGCGATACTAATTAGCATTTGTTCGGGCCAGATGGGTATTCCGATGAGCTGTTTTCCGCCTTCGGATTCCTTCCTGCCCTTATTGGCAAGGGGTTCCGTGTGTTTCTGTTTGATCAGTATGATCATATGCAATCCGATGAGACCCAAGAGCAGTATGGGGATCAGCATAACGTGCATGAAAAAAAACCGGGGTACCGTGTAGGGAGAAGGAAAATCCCCGGCGAATAGAAGCCTGGATATCCAGTTGCCAATCCACGGTACAGACTTCGCAATGTAATAGGCAATGGATGTGGCCGTAACCGAAAAATTGCTGTAGGGCAACAGGTAGCCGGTAAACGCTGCAAACATGGCCAACGCCCAGAGTCCCAGACCGATAAGCCAGTTGATTTCCCGTGGCTTTCTGTAGGCAGACGTAAAATAAATTCTCATTAAGTGTGCCAATATGGCCGCAATCATTATCATCGCCGACCAATGGTGGATGCGCCGTATGATCATGCCCATGGGCAGCAGATCCGTCCTGACCACACTTGCATAAGCGGATGGAACCATGGCGCCAAACAAGGATACCATTTTTGAAGAGGGTTCATAGAGAAATCCCAGGAAGATCCCCGTTATGACAAGCGTAATAAATGAAAATAATGCGATCTCTCCGAATAAAAATGTGGGGTGTGTCGGAAATGTTTTTGTCAGGAACTTCGCGTTGAATTTCTTAAGTTCCAGTCTTTCATCAAGCCATTTAAGGATCATTTTGAAACCTTTGCCTCCTTATACCTGTGGCCCGATCGGCCCGGTAAAATCACTTGTAAATACCATTGTTCCGTCATCCTGTATTTTGATCCCGATCTGTGCGAGTGGAATGGGTGCAGGCCCGGCAACCACCTTTGCACCGCTTGTGGGATCGAATATGCTGTTGTGACAAAAGCATTCGGTGTAAGATGTCTCCGGGAGTTTTTTGTTTTTGACCCAGGAAACAATACAGCCAAGATGGGTGCAGATGGCACTGTAGGCCACAACACCTCGGTCCGTGAGATCAATGTGAGTGGGTTTCTTGTATTCTTTTTCTTCCAGTTTGATCAGCTGAACCAGGTTTGCAGGGTTTGATGTTTTGCCTTCGGGGTAGGCCAACACCGCATCCCCAATTTGTAATGATGAAAAATCCACATAAGATCCCGTGTGTTCGCCTTTTGCATAGATGAGTTTGTCTCCCTGTTTTATGGTGGATACGTAGCCACCACCCCCCTTTTTGGATGGGGATAAAATTTTGAGCAAGGATAAAAGAGAAACAAATACCGCCCCGATAGAAGCCAGGATGACGCCAATCGTGAATTTTCTTCGCGTTATTCCCTTCTTTTCCTGGTTGTCGGTGGTTTTTTGATCTACCATAACATTTCCTCCTCCCGATCCTCTGATACTTCCCGGAATGGTATAAAATATCTTGCAAACAAGACAATATTAATTCCTGCAATTAGAAATTCAAAAGATAAAAGGGTCCCCAATAAATAATTACTTCCCTTTCCGGAAACCAAAAGATAAGCGAATACGATGGCAACCCCGGCCATAATAAGGGAAAGGATTATAATTGCGGCCATTGCAGCCGGAGAAAAGGAGGCCCTTCTTTCGTGTAGAATTCTAAAACTCATGTTACTTTTTCCTTTCCAGAACAAAATAAATAAGGTAGGCAATGATTAACAAAACCAAAATGGCTCCAAATGCGATAAAACCTATCTGAAAAGAACCGAGTTCTTCCGGAAATTCAGCCAGCAGCGGAGGCTTCCCACTGGTTTTTTCGCTGGCTATTTTTATCTTTATCTTGGAAAGCGTAATGATCGTCGTTTTGGTTACACTCATCGGGTCAATCTGATCGAATCCCTCCGTGTTTTTGTGGCAACTCTCACATGCCTTTGGAACGGATGGCATGGAATTATTGTGGGCATTGTGACAGGTTACGCACGACGGCCCGCCCTTATTTTCAAGATACGCTTTGCCCATGATGCTGTTTTTATATCGCTTGACGGATTCACTATGGCATTGGGCGCACATATCAAACATATCCTGCCCTGTGGGAACACCGGAAAACCCATCGGCTGGTGACATCGCAAGAGCCTGAACAGCCGAACGCCGCTCATCCGTTAAATCTTTTATATTTCCAAGTTTCACGTCCGGATTCCCGCCATGGCAATCTTCACACATTATTCCATTCTGCTGATGGATTGAACCCTTCCATTCCAAAGCGGGTTTTGCAAGATCGCCGCCAAGAAACGTATGGCATGTAATACAGGCATTTTGTTCATTTGGATTGGCGTTTCCTTTTTGGATGGGAAAACTTAGCAGTAATACTGCAATGAATAAGAAACGATATCTGTGTCTGATCATTTTTCCGTTTTTCCCTTTGTCAAAATGATATGAAGATGAGTGGAATGTTGCTAATACAACAGGCTAATTTAGTAGCAGTATAACAATTTCTATAATAATAATCAATATTAATTTTGCATTTGAAATTTTTTTTGAAAGTTAGTTCGGAAATTTCAAATCCAACAAAAGGCCGTTCCCATCGGTTTCTTAATAAAGTCGTCCTGAGCAAAAATGATTTTAGTTAAAGAAAGCTTTGAAAAAATCAAAATTTCTGACACAGGCAATGGCCCGTAACAAAATAAGATCAACAATTTGTGATAAAAATTAATTTGCCATTAATACGGGATCGCTTTGCAATCAATTGAAAAATAGGCTTTTACACAATATTTCTCTGTAATTGACTCTCCCCGCCTTCTCTCTCCCTTAAAAAGGGAGGAGGAGCGAGGGGGTGGGTTGAAAAAAAAGTTAAATAATAAAATCCGATTTTTTCAAAGCTTTCTTAAAAAACTTGAAAAATTTCTTGACAACTTGAAAAATGTTTCGTATATTAACTTTGCAATACAAAGTACTTTGTAAAAAATAGAGGAGGTGTTATGAAATCTGAACAAGCTGTTGAGGACATTCAATTTATTAGAGAGATGATCGAAAAGACGAAAAAATCCACCGTGATTTACGGGGACTATTTTATTACGTGGGGGGTTCTTATTATTCTGGCTCTTCTGGGGAATTATGTCCTCGCTTACTTGAAAGAGTTTCAGCTAATCTGGGCAAACTGGGTGGTTTTTATGGGAGTCGGGATAGTCTATTCGATTATTTACCCGATAAAGAAAAAAAATAAAATGCACATTCGCACGTACGCCGGTAAAACATTAGCCAACCTCTGGACGGCTTGCGGGGTGGCGTTCATTTTAACGGGATTTGTTTTTCCCCTGAGTGGTCTCTACTCCTACAAACTCATTCCGGTACTTATTTCAACAATAGCCGGTGTGGGAACATTTGTTACCGGAAGTATCTACGATTGGTCGATTTTCAAATGGAGCGGTTCGTTTTGGTGGATAGGGGCTGTTGTTATGATTTTTCTGCCCAGTCAGTATTACGGATTGCTTTTAATCCTTTTGATTGGCGTCGGGTACCTTTTACCCGGCATTCAGCTGAACCGGCACTATGGTGAAAGTGGAGGTGCCCATGCCTCGACAAACAAATGAACCCCTGGATCCGATGATTCACTCTCCGGTGCGATTGGCCATTTTATCGATTTTAATTTCCGTTGAGAGCGCGGATTTTACATATTTGAAAGAAACAATCCATGTAACGGACGGCAATTTAAGCACGCATCTTTCCAAACTGGAGGGAGCCGGACTCATTTCTGTGGAGAAATCATTTCGGGGCAAAAAGCCGCACACCACATTTTCAATTACACCGGAGGGAAGAGCGCGTTTCGAAAAATATGTCAAAGCTCTTGAAAAAATGATTTATCCTGCGAACAAATAATGGTAAGAACAAAAATCGAATGACAAAAATTGGAGGATACACATCATGAAACGAAAGCACACTTTCTGGACTCTTCTAATCCTGTTTGTATTTTCAAGCCTGATCTTGTCAGCCGGTAGTGTGAAAGCAGAAAAACCGAAAAAAGCCGGGGGACTGGGCTATTTTATGGTGGGCGCGGCCACAATCGATTTGTCCGATTTAAACGCGGCTCTTCATGCGGCCGGATACCCAAAATTGTCCGACCGATTTCTTTCGATGGGCGGCGGCGGACTGGCCTTTATAAACCGGTTGATTATCGGGGGTGAGGGCAGCGGTTTGAGTGAGGCCAGTGTAACGGCCAACGGAAACAGAATTACCCTGACCGGCGGTTACGGGATGTTTGAAATGGGTTACCTGCTTTTTTCTGCGCAAAAGGGGGGCCTTTACCCCCTGTTGGGAATTGGGGGCGGCGGATTGAATCTGAATCTTGCAGAAGAAAATCAATCCGTAAAATTTAGTGAAATTCTGAACACACCGAAGGGAAGCGTACAGCTCAGTTCGGGAGCATTTCTGATCAATTTGGGGCTGGGCGGCCATTATTTTTTGAGGTCCGCAGATCGAAAGGGTGAAGCCAGTGGCTTTCTGGTGGGATTTCGGCTGGGTTATGTGCTGGCACTCACCAGCAAGAATTGGGAGCTGCAAAACGGAACAGTGTTGGATGCACCCAAAACAACATTTTCCGGCCCCTATTTTCAATTAACGATTGGCGGTGGCGGACAGCAGTTTCGCTGATC